>CAYGKX010000565.1:0-2341 GCA_964350225.1 uncultured Rhodospirillaceae bacterium
CCAGCGTCAGGGTGTCCGCCCGATATCCCGCCCGGGCGAGCCGGATCGCGATGTCGGCATCCTCGGTGACGTTATAGGGGTCCCAGCCGCCGACCTCCTCCAGGCATGCGCGCCGGAAATGGTTGGACGTGCCGCCGAGCGGCAGCGGCATCCCCAGCCGGGCCAGCGCCGGCAGCAGCCCGTCGAAGAGGTTGGCATATTCGGCCGCGAACAGCGCCGTGAGCCCGTTTGTGCCGCCGTTCTCGATCATCAGCGGCGCCTGCAGGCAGTCGAGTTCGGGACCGTTCCTCCGGAACGTCGCGAACGCTTCCTCCAGCTGGTCGGGATGCGGCCGGTCCTCGGCGTCGTAGATCGTGACGAAGGCGTCGCGGGCGAACGTCAGCGCGTACTGGAGCGCCTTGGGCTTGGTGCGCGGGCCGCCGGGCGGCACCACGATGATCTCGAACGGAAGGCCGTCGATGGCGGCGGCGACCGCTGCCTGGGTCGGCAGGTCGTCATGCTCGACGACCAGTTTGACGTCGAGCCGGTCGAGGGGCCAGTTCAGAGACGTCAGCCCCTCGACGAGCTGGTCGACGAGATGGGCCTCGTGGCGGATCGGGACGAGGACCGAATAGACCGGACGGTCGACGGTCGGCGGGGCCCGTCGCCAGGCGGGCAGGCGCCGGGGAACGTGACCTGCCGCGTAGAAGCGGAGGAGCGACAGGCTGAGGAAGATGAAGCTCGCCAGTACGCCGCAGGCGAGAACGGTGGCATGGGGCGCCAGCACCAAAGCGGCGGAGCCCAGGACCGCCAGAACCAGTCCCGCCACCACCTGGCCGACGGTGAAGGTCCGCCTGGCCGAGGCGGCGGGGTCGAGCCGCTCCAGCCGCGACACCGCGGCGGCGAGGTAGCGCCGGGCGCCGGCCTGCCGCAGCGCTGCCCTGATCGCCGAGGGTGGCGCGACGCAGAGTCGGCTCCGGGCTGTCGGGTAGAGGTTTAGCCAGTGCCGGACCGCCGGCAGGCTCTCCTCTTCGGGCGCGATGAACGCCGTGCGGTTTCCGCTTGTGGACAGCGCGAAGGTTCCGGCCGCGATCGCCGCCGTGCTGGAATAGGCCTTGGCACCGAGCGCGACATGCGTCGTATAAGGGAGCCCGAGCCGTCGCGCCCGGTCGCGGTATGGTCCAGACTCGTCCGGACCATCGTCGCGTCCATCGGCCGCCGGTTCGACGACCCGCTCCCGCCGGGCCCGACCAGCAACAGACAAGGCCATGGTGTACGCCCCCGATATCAACCACCTAAACGATAGAGAATCCCGCGTGCCGGTGAAAGCGCTAAGATTGTATCGATGGGTCGCAACATGCTTTCTGGTTGCTGTTTCGGGCCTGCCGATCGGCGCGGGTGTCCACACCGCGCTGGCTCAGGACGCGGCTGCCGCGACCGACGTGCCTTCGTTCTGGGACCCGAAGCGGCGGATCGAGCGGCCGCCGGCCGGCAGCGTCCCCGCCATCCGCTTCGTCACCACGGCTGACTTTCCGCCCTTCAGCTTTCTCAACGAGGAGGGCCGGCTGACCGGCTTCAATGTCGATCTCGCCCGTGCGATCTGCGATCAGCTCGGGATCAAGTGCACGATCCAGACACGGGAATGGGACGACCTCCTGCGGGCACTTCGCGAAGACAAGGCCGACGCGGTGATCGCCGGGATCGCGATCACCACGGAAAGCCGGGCGGAACTCGACTTCACCGAGTCCTATCTCCGCCTGCCGGCGCGCTTCGTCATCCGCCAGGATGCCGAACCGTTCGAGCTGACGCCGGAGGGCCTCGCCGGCAAGACGCTTGCGGTGGTGGCGCGGACGGCGCACGAGGCCTATCTCGCGGCGTTCTTCCCGGAAGTCGGGCGGAAGCTCTACCCGACGCCGGAGGCGGCGCGCGAGGCGCTCAGGTCAGGGGAGGCCGACGCCCATTTCGGCGACGGGGTCGCGCTGTCCTTCTGGCTCCAGAGCGACGCGGCCGACGGATGCTGTGCCTTCGTCGGCGGGCCGTACCTGGAATCGCGGTTCTTCGGGGAGGGGATGGCGATCGCGGTCCGTCGGGGCGAAGCCGATCTCAGGCAGGGCCTCGATTCCGCGCTCGCCTCGATCTTCGAGAACGGCACCTATTCGGAACTCTATCTCCGCTACTTCCCGGTCAGCTTCTTCTGAAGCACACGGGGGGCGGACCCCTCACCGATGGACGGAATAGCGGGCGCGGGCGCCGCGTTCGATCGCCGCGACGACGAGGTTCTCGCGGTTGAGCCGGTCGCGCAGGATCTGCAGGAAGCGGAGTTCCTCTTGCTCGACCTCGAGGTCAGCGGCCGCGACTTCGA
>CAYGKX010000565.1:2351-2786 GCA_964350225.1 uncultured Rhodospirillaceae bacterium
CGCCAGCGCATAGGCGGTCTCGTAGAGACGCTGGGGCAGGGAGGCGGCGATGACGTCGAGGACCAGGGTGAGCCCGTTGTCCGACTGCATCAGGTCGCCGCAGGCTTCCGCCGTGGTCACCAGCTTCTCGCGGTCATAGTCGGAGAAGATCGGCAGGGTCTGGACGATGTCGCCGATCTTGCGGAGTTCGCGGTCCGTCATGCTGCGGTCCGCCGCCGACATGGTCACCATGGCGTAGATCAGGGCGTCGTGGTGGGGGACCGTCTTGACCGAATCGTTCATCAGGGGCTCTCGCTTCGCGGGCTGTGATCCTCGTGCGGCCGGAACGTAGGGTCTCGGTGCTTTCTAGGCAAGCGCGAGATGGCGCGCGGCGTTGACGCGGCCGGTCCGCCTTTCTAGGGTCGCGCGCAATCGAAACCCCCTTCTCGTCAGGCA
>CAYGKX010000566.1:0-2765 GCA_964350225.1 uncultured Rhodospirillaceae bacterium
TTGAAGTCGCCCTCGAGGCCGTGGCCGATCGCCTCGTGCAGCAGGATGCCAGGCCAGCCCGGGCCGAGCACGACCGGCATCTCGCCGGCCGGCGCCCCGACCGCGTCGAGATTGACCAGCGCCTGGCGGAAAGCTTCGTCGACCTGGGCCTGCCAGGCCTCCGGACGGATCCATTCGTCATAGCCGACCCGTCCGCCAACCCCGTGGCTGCCGGCTTCCATCCGGCCGTCCTGTTCAACGACGACGGACACGTTGAGACGGACGAGCGGGCGGATGTCGGCGACCCGGTTGCCGTCGGGACGCAGGATCTCGACCGCCTGCCAGGAACCGGCGAGGGAAATGCTCACCTGCCGCACCCTCGGGTCCTTGGCCCGGGCATAGGCGTCGATCTCCTCGAGGAGCTTCACTTTCGCCTCGAACGGCTGTTCGTTCAGCGGGTTCACCTCGCCATAGAGGTGGCGGTTCGTGCCCGTAGGCGCCATGGCGAGGGTGCCGCCGCGCCCGGCATGGACGGCCCGCACCGTCTCCGACGCCCGGCGGATCGCCTCCTCGGACAGCTCTGCCGCATGGGCATACCCGACCGCCTCGCCGGCGATCGACCGAAGGCCGAAGCCCTGGGACGTGTCGAAGGAGGCGTTCTTGAGTTTCCCGTCATCGAAGACCAACCCCTCCGACTGGCGGTACTCCAGATAGAGCTCGCCGTCGTCGGCACCGGCCAGGGCGTCGCCGACGATGCCCTCGACCCGGCCGCGATCGAGGCCGGTGCGGGTGAAGAACAGGTCGTCTGCGCGGGCGAGATCGGTCATGTCGTTCCTTTCGGCGCCCCGGCCCGGGCCGGGGCCATGGGCGGGGCCAATAGGGCGGGGCCAATGCGAATGCCTCTCGACGGCGTTGGCGACGAAGGGAGGCCGCCGATCGGCGCCGCAGGCGTGGCGAACCGTTAATATAGGGCGTCCGGCGGCCGAGTTCGACCGTTCGACGAGAATGAATCGCAACAGGAGCTCAGGGCCGAAATCCGGCGGAATTCCGGGATTTATGCGACAGTTGGTCGCACACATCCCGCTGGCCTCCGACGGGGGCTGCCAATAGTTTCTAGCCAGGTTTCAAGGCGGTCGAATAGGGGGAAATGCGCCTCGCTGCCGGACGGCATTTCGGTGCCGGACACGCATGAAACCCGGGTGTTTCCGGGTTCGTGCCCGGTCGTGGGGATGCCCCCGATGCCAATCGACAACAGGCCGCCAAAAGAAAGCCGGAACGAAGGTCGTGAAGGCTGCCGCGTTGTGGTTTAGGTTAGGTCGCACAGTTTCGGCGGCCGCCCAGACATGCGCGGGTGCCGGTGGGGACCGAGCTAGGATGACGAGTATGCTGAAGAGAGTTCTTGCCGCGCTGGCGGCCGTGGCGGCGGGGTGCGGTTTCGCCGGGGCCGCGCTCGCGGACAAGCCGGGGCCGTGGCAGATCGGGTTCCAGAAGTCGGCCTCGCCGCTGATGGACGATGTTCACAGCTTCCACGGCCTGCTGCTGTGGATCATCATCGCGATCACGCTGTTCGTGCTGGCGCTTCTGCTCTACGCGATGGTGCGCTTCCGCGAGTCGAAGAACCCGACACCGTCCAAGACGACCCACAACACCCTGATCGAGGTGGTCTGGACCCTGGTGCCGGTGATGATCCTGGTGGTCATCGCCATCCCCTCCTTCAAGCTGCTCTACAAGTCGGACAAGACGGTCGACGCGACGATCACGATCAAGGCGCGCGGCCACCAGTGGTACTGGTCCTATGTCTATGAGCAGTCCCTGAAGACCGACGATCAGGGCAAGGTCATCACGACCGGGACGGGCGACGACGCGAAGGCGGAGGACCTGATGTCCGCCGGCCGTTTCTCCTTCTCCAGCCGCATCGCCTGCCGTACGCAGAAGGAATGCCAGGACAAGGCGAAGGACGGAAAGGTGCCGTTGCGCCTGCTCGATGTCGACAACGCCATCGTCGTTCCGGTCAATACGAAAGTACGCCTGCTCGTCACCGGGATGGATGTCATCCATTCCTGGGCCATGCCCTCGATGGGTGTGAAGGTCGACGCGGTCCCCGGCCGCTACAACCAGACCTGGATCTACGCGCGCAAGCCCGGAATGTATTACGGACAGTGTTCGGAACTTTGCGGCGCCGACCACGGGTTCATGCCGATTGCGGTGCGTGCCGTGACCAAGGCCGAATACGAGGCCTGGGTGAAGGCGGCGCAGGCGTCGGCCAAGGCTGGCAACGGCCCCTTCGAGGCCGTGGAGGATCCGAAGCCGACAGCATCGAATACGAGCGGCATCAAGACCGCGGCGCACTGACCGCGCCGAACGGTCCCGTCGCAGAGCAGAATTTTAACGTGAGACCCCGAAAGGTTTCCTGATGAAGCAAGAGCCGACCCGCGCTCCAGCCACCGAAACCGGCGCCGCCGCCCACGGACATGGCGACGCCCATGGGCACGACCACCATCCCACCGGGTGGCGCCGCTACGTCTATTCCACGAACCACAAGGACATCGGCACGATGTACCTGATCTTCGCGATCATCGCGGGGATCATCGGCGGCGCGTTCTCGATCTGGTTCCGGATGGAGTTGCAGAATCCCGGCACCCAGGTCATCAGCGACCATCATTTCTTCAACGTGCTGATCACCTCCCACGGCCTGATCATGATCTTCTTCATGGTCATGCCGGCGATGATCGGCGGGTTCGGCAACTGGATCGTGCCGATCATGATCGGCGCGCCGGACATGGCCT
>CAYGKX010000567.1:0-1864 GCA_964350225.1 uncultured Rhodospirillaceae bacterium
CGCCACCCAGATATGCGGTGCCCGATGGCCGGGCCGGGCCGTCGGCACATAATGGCGGGGATGATCCTCCGGCGCGTCGGTGCCGTCGGGGACCACGATGGGCGATCCCTCGTAGCGGTAGCCGAGAAGCGTGCCGGAGGAGACGACCAGCTTTTCCTGATCCTTGATGTCGGCCTGGAGGCGCGCCCTCAATGCCTCGCCCTCTGGGGTGTCCGCGTTCAGCAGGTCGCCGGCTTGCATCACGCCATACAACCGGTCGAAGCAGTCGGCGGCCTCGGACGTGTTGCGCCGGCCGATGGGATGGCGTTCGACGAAATAGCTGTCGAGCAGGCGCTCCCCGCCCCAGCCGTCGAGACGGGCCTGAAGCTTCCAGGCCAGGTCGATGGCGTCGGACACGCCCGTGTTCATGCCGAAGCCTCCGGTCGGGGTGAAGAGGTGCGCCGCGTCGCCGGCGAGAAAGATCCGGCGGTCCCGGTAGGCGTCCGCGACCAGGGCATGCGCGGTCCACGGTTGCACCGACAGCACCTCGACCGTCGTTTCCTGGCCGAGTACGCGATGCACGGCGTCGACCGGGTCGACCGATTGCCAGTCCTGCCCGTCCTTCAGGATGACGTGGTAGGTGAAGGTGGTGCCGGAATCCCAGTTCAGGATGAAGCCGCGATAGTCGCGGTGGAGCGGGAAATAGATGTTCGCCGGCCCCAGTCCATGACACTTCATGAGGTCGGGCGCACGAAAATAGACCGAGACGAAGCGGGCGAGGCTCGCCCGGCCGGACAGCTTGATGCCCAGCTTCTCGCGAACTGTCGAGCGCCCCCCGTCACAGCCGACGAGATAGGCGGCCCGGACGGCGCGCCGCTCGCCGGTCGAGACATTCTCGATCTCGCAGTCGACCGTCTCGCCGCTCTGCTCGAAGTCGACGAGGCGCCAGCCCAGCCGAGTGTCGACCGACGGCCGGTCACGAACGTAATCCAGCACGACCTGTTCGACCTGGTCCTGGCCGGTGATGGTTTTGAGATAAGGCGACCATTCGTGCTCCCCCTTCGCGTAGCCGCCGCTGGACCTGGCCCGGGCAAGCTTCTTGAACGGCGGAAGCGAGACCTTGTGGACGACCCGGCCGAAGAAGCTCGACATCCAGTAGTAGTCCGCCGGTGCATCCGGCGGAACGCCGGCCTCGAGGATTGCCTGATCGACACCCCAGCGCCGGTAATATTCCATCGTCCGGTTGGCGACGGCATTCGCGCGCGGATGCGGGTTTACGCCGTCGCGGACGTCGATCAGGAGACAGCCGACGCCCCGCCACCCCAGTTCCGCCGCGAGAGACAGCCCCACCGACCCGGCACCGACGACGATGACGGAATAGGCGTCACGGATGTTCGTCGGGTCGTCCGAAAGGTTCGCGGCCATCAGTCGTGCGAAACGAGCCGGCCATCTTCGACAACCGTCCGGTCGTCGAGGGTGACGGTGCAGTTGCGCATCGGGAAGTCGAAATGGCAGCCGGTGAAGCGGCCGGCGAATTCGTTGGCGCCGGTCGAGATGAGGAAGTTTCCGGCAAAGGCGCGAAGCTCGGTGCCGTTGATCTGGAACTTGTCGTACATGACCATGGCGTCCCAGCGCGCGCCGGGATTGAGGCCCCAGCCGACATGGGAGATCGTGTAGGCGTTGGGGTCGTTCCAGCCGGCGTAATAGGACCGGAGCAGTTCCGCATCCAGCCCGTCGCCGCCAATGTCGACGACCCTGTCCCGCTCGATCCGGAGGGTGACGCGGGTCTCGAAATACCGCTTGAAGGTCAGGTTGACGTCGCCGATGTCCAGGACGACGGTGCCGTTGACGGTATTGGCGAGGGGGAAGCAGAGGCAGAGCCCTG
>CAYGKX010000567.1:1874-2744 GCA_964350225.1 uncultured Rhodospirillaceae bacterium
AGTAGGCGATCCTGTCGCCGGGCGCCAGAAAGCCCGCGCCGGCTCGGACCGGGGCGTTTGTGACGTCGACCGTGAGGTCCGTCCCGGCGCCGGAGGTCACGCGCATCGTCGCCGCGCCTTCCAGCGCGGCGCGCGCGGCATCGACCGACGTCCGCAGCGCCGGGTTGGGCATGCAGCGCTCCAGGATCTCCGGGTCCTCGTTCGAGATCATGTAAATGCGCCCGCCGGCCTCGACGATCGCCTTGGCCTCGGGCGTGTGCAGCAGGCCCTCGACCGTGCAGTCGACGACCAGATCGCAGGTCCCCAGCATCTTCAGGACGGGATCGAGGCCGGCCAGCGCCGGCGACGCGCCCGTCGACCGGACCGGGACCGGCTCCGTCACGGGTGGGGACGGCACGGTGATGTTGACCACCCGGGCGCCCAGTCGCGCCAGCGCGGCGGCCGCCAGCGCCGGCAGTTCCGGGCGCGACAGCGATTCCGATACGATCGCCACGAGATGACCTGCTTCGACGCCGCTGAGCTCGAACGAGCGGGTGAAGCAATCCACCCATTTGCCTTCCAGTCCGGCCATGGCCAGTCTCCCGGGTCTCTTGAGAACTACATAGCTTTTTATATAGAAATCTATATAAGAGTCCAGATCGAACGAGGGCCAACTATGTCCGAGCCAGTCGGCGATTTCCTCCGCGACCTGCTGCCCTATCTGTTGCAGCGTACGAGTCACCTGGTGACGCGCCGCTTCCACGAAGCGCTCCGGCTGAAGAATGTCTCGGTCAGCCGCTGGCGAATGCTGGCCTGGCTCGCCGAACATCAGCCGGCGACGATCAACGAACTCACAGAACATCTCATGCTCCGGCAGCCGACGGTGACCCA
>CAYGKX010000568.1:0-206 GCA_964350225.1 uncultured Rhodospirillaceae bacterium
CCGCACCGGCGGTGGCTGCCAAGGGGGTTGGCCCTGCGGCGGGCGCGCTTGACCCGTCCCGCGGGAGTGCCCATTGTCCCGCCGGCAGCCCCTCGACATGGCACTCCGAACCGGGAAACGGGATGAGCGACGACAAAAAGACCTACACCGCCTGTCTGATCGTGATCGGCAACGAGATCCTCTCCGGCCGGACCCGCGACGCCAAT
>CAYGKX010000568.1:260-2739 GCA_964350225.1 uncultured Rhodospirillaceae bacterium
GACACGGTCAACGAATGCCGGGCCGCCTTCGACTATGTCTTCACAACCGGCGGCATCGGGCCGACCCACGACGACATCACCGCGGCCTGCGTGGCCAAGGCCTTCGGGGTTGGCCTTGTCATCGACCGGCCGTCCTTCGACGCCATGGCGGCGCGATACGACAACCCTGCCGACTTCAACGAGGCGCGGCAGAAAATGTGTTACATCCCGGAGGGTGCTACGGTGATCGAGAATGCCGTCTCCATCGCCCCGGGCTTTCAGATCGAGAATGTCTTCGTGCTTGCCGGCGTGCCGTCGATCATGCGCGACATCGTCGACAACCTGCATAACAGGCTGGTCGGCGGCGCACCGGTCGTCTCACGCTCGTTCGCGACCTTCCTCGGCGGGGGCGCGGTCGCCCAGCAGCTCTCCGCCATCCAGGACCGCTATCCCGAGATCGATATCGGCAGCTATCCCTTCTATCGGGACGGCAAGTTCGGCACGAGCCTCGTCCTGCGCGGGACCGACCTCGGAGAACTCGAAACGGCACTCGAGGAGGTCGTCGCCATGATCCGCGCGCTCGGGACCGAGCCGGTCTACGAGACGGAGTGAGGCGGCGATGCAGGAGATGATGCCCTACGTTTACGGCGGGCTCGGCGGCCTCGGCGTGCTGCTCGTCTACTATGGCTTCCGCCGCGCGACGGAGAAGGACACGGAGGCGCCGCGCCGCCGCATCGGCCTCTGGATGATGAACGGCGGCATGGTCCTTATCGGCGCGACCCTGGCCCTGGCGCTCTGGCTGAAATAGCGGCGCCCGCGAAAAAAAGGACGGCAGTCGGCCGAGGCCAGCTGCCGTCAGTTATGCGTAGCCCGCGTGCAGGAGCGGGAACAGGTAGTTCGTCACACGAGCTACGACACCACTAGGAGACGCAGATCATGACGACGCCGATGCGGTCCGGTGAGCAGGGCATCGGCGTCTTCCGATGCACTTGTAGTTACCGGCTGCCGGGACGAACGGTTTCGCCTGCACGTATTTTTTCGGGATGGGAGAGGGGGGACGGCGCAGCGCCCGGTCTGCGCGGCCCCAAGTGATCGCAGGGGGGCGATCGTGCCGGGGCTGAAATGACGGGGGCGCAAACAGAAAGACGGCAGCCGACCGGAGCCGGCTGCCGCCCAGTACATATCGCGACCCCGGTGAGGGAACGGGAACAGGCTCAATTCACGTGGAGCCGCGATATCGTCCGAAGACGAAGGAGATCATGCACGCGGGGCGCCCCGCGCGCTGTGACGGCGGTCACACCCGGGGCGGCGTCTTCTTCCGGCGGGCGATCAGGTGGCCCACGATCATGCCGGCGGCCCAGCCGGCGAGCGGCACGATGAAGATGAAATTGAAGAGCGGCGCGCGCACGTTGCCATTCGTCACGATCAGGATGCCGCCGACCCATATCGCCGACAGGATGTAACCGATCCTGTGCCAGGTCGTCTTGTCGGACCAGTCGACGGTACGGCGGGGGTCGGGCTCGGGCGCGGACATGGCGCCGTTATAGCGCGGCGGCCAGGACCTGTCGAAGCGGGGCTACCGGTAAAAGCGGCCGCTTGCTCCGGCTCGATCGCGACGCTACCAATGCCGGGCCCGCCGATCGCCCGCAGGGCATGGGGCCGCGTGGTGAAATTGGTAGACACAGCAGACTTAAAATCTGCTTCGCGCAAGCGAGTGCCGGTTCGAGTCCGGCCGCGGCCACCAGTCCTTCTGCCTGCGGAAGATCGCCCCTATTTTGCGATTGACTCTTATTCGCAATAAAAATAACTATGGTCGATCCTCGTGTTCCGTTGGGCTCCCGGCGGTGCCGGGACACGCGGACAGGTCGGTTCGCGGGTTGGGGGGCGCCGCCAGCCGTGATCGCGGGCCGGCCCTAAGTGCGCGATTGGCGAGGAGGAGATTGGCCTGGTGGTTGCCGTATCGGGCTTCCCGCCATCCAGCCCCGCCATGTTGCCGGCTCCGCCGGATGCCGGACGATAGAAGGAAAGACGAATGACCACCGATGTGCTGTATCAAATCCGTCTAAAGCTGACCGACGAGGCTGCCGAGCTTGGCCGCAACGATCCCGACAACGCGCGGATCGCGCCGCTGACGGAGGTGCTTCGCAAGCACGAAACCTCTCTCAAATGCCTCTACGACGCGTTCGCCGACTATGTCCGAACGGCCGAAGAAGGGAATGTCGCGGACTATCCGCTCTATCAGTGGACCAAGGAGACGATCGACGATCCGGCGAAACGGGCGAAGCATCTGAAGTCCTTCACCCTCGCCGTCGGCGGCCAGGAGGTCTATCCGAAGTCCAGCGCGGACGCCCTGGAAGCGGATCTTCAGCCGCTGGTCGGCGGCGCCATCGTCGCGGCCATGGCGAAACACGACACGAACCCCGCGCACAACCCGCAGATGCCGAAGCGCTACCGTCAGGACGCCGGCTGAGACTCTCTTCTCGCGCCGGTCCCTCGCCGG
>CAYGKX010000569.1:0-2736 GCA_964350225.1 uncultured Rhodospirillaceae bacterium
TCGAGAACTATCCCGGCTTCGCCGACGTCATCCAGGGCCCCTGGCTGATGGAGCAGATGCAGAAGCAGGCCGAGCATGTCGGCACGCGCATGACGCACGACCTGATCGTCGAGGTCGATTTCACCCAGCGGCCCTTCCGCTGCGTGGGCGACAGCGGGGACATCTATCTCGCCGACGTCATCATCATCTGCACCGGCGCCCAGGCCCGCTGGCTGAAGCTGCCGACGGAAGAGAAATTCAAGGGTTTCGGCGTCTCCGCCTGCGCGACCTGCGACGGCTTCTTCTACCGCGAGAAGGAAGTGATCGTCGTCGGCGGCGGGAACACAGCGGTCGAAGAGGCGCTGTATCTCACCAACCATGCCTCGAAGGTGACCGTCGTTCACCGGCGCGACAGCTTCCGGGCCGAGAAGATCCTGCAGGACCGCCTGTTCGCCAACCCGAAGATCGAGGTTCTGTGGGACACCGTGCTGGAAGAGGTTCTGGGCGACGACGACCCGCTGGGCGTTACCGGCGCCCGGCTTAGGAACGTGAAGACCGGCGAGACGGTCGACCGCCGGATCGACGGCATCTTCGTCGCCATCGGGCACGACCCGGCAACGGCGATCTTCAAGGGCCATGTCGGGATGGACGACGAAAACTACATCCTGACCAAGCCTGATTCGACGGAAACGAACATTCCCGGTGTCTTTGCCGCGGGCGACGTGGTGGACAAGGTGTTCCGCCAGGCCGTGACCGCGGCGGGCATGGGCTGCATGGCCGCACTCGAAGCGGAAAAATATCTTGCCGCCCACGAAGGGGATACGGCCGCCGCGGCCGAATAGCCGGGCGATAACAAGGGGGACGTTGGGTGCTGGACTGGGACAAGCTCCGCATCTTCCACGCGGTTGCCGAGGCAGGCTCTTTCACGCATGCCGGCGAATCGCTGCGCCTGAGCCAATCGGCGATCAGCCGGCAGATCAGTGCGCTCGAGGACAGCCTGGGCACACCGCTCTTCCATCGCCATGCGCGCGGCCTCGTGCTGACGGAACAGGGCGAACGGCTGTTCGAAACGGTCAAGGAGATCAACGTCAAGCTGGTCTCGACCGAGGCGATGATCGCCGAGAGCAAGGGCAAACCCGAGGGGCCGCTGCGCATTACCTGCACCACGGGGCTGGGCACCACCTGGCTGACGCCGCGGATACGGGAGTTCATCGAGCGCTTTCCGGACATCGAGGTCACGCTGCTGTTCGACGACAACGAGCTCGACCTCAACATGCGCGCGGCGGACGTCGCGATCCGCATGTCGGAGCCGACGCAGCCGGATTTGATCCGGCGCTCGCTCATGACCATGCATTTCCATCTCTATGCGTCGCCCGAATACCTGAAGAAGCACGGCATCCCCAAGACGCCCAAGGATCTGGACACGCACCGGATCGTCGGTTTCGCCGAACAGCCGCCCATCTCCTTCGGCGATGTCCACTGGCTCCTGACCGTGGATTCGAGCGACGGCACGCCGCGCGTCCCGGTGCTCAGGGTCAACAGCGTCTATGGCATCTACCGGGCCGTGGTAAGCGGTGTCGGCATCGCATCGCTTCCGGACTATATGGTGAGCGAGGACAAGAGCCTGGTGCGTATCCTGCCCGAACTCGCCGGGCCGGCGACGGAGGCCTTCTTCGTCTACCCGGAGGCGCTGCGCAACTCCGCCCGGGTCGGAGCCTTCCGCGACTTCCTGCTGCACCAGATCGCGACCACGCCCTTCTGAAGCCCGCCGGTGGCGCCCCGCCCCCTTGACCGTCATCGGCGCCCGGCGCATCCCGCTGGAAGCAACGGCTTTTTCATCCCCTCCAAAGCCATGCGCACCTCGCATGGCTCGAATGAAGAATAGAATCTAGAAATTGCCTCCTAAAAGAGCAGATAAGGGGGGCGGTTGTTGCAGCGCAACAACAGCAACGCGAGCCGCTTCGGCGGATCGCGGCGAACTCAGGGCCCAGTGCCCTTTGCGTTCGTTTCTGAGGGTCCCAGGTTTTCCTCGGATCCTACGTCCTCCCAGACGTGAAGCCTCCCTGTTCCTTGACCCCGGAAATCCTTTGATTTCCGGGGTATTTTTCTTTTGGGGGGCAAGTCTGCGGTCGACCCCTCCGAGGACAGGGCGGCGCCCGCGCCGTCGCACTCCATCTCCCCAGAGCTGTGTGTCGCATCCGGCAGACCGTCCAGGTCCTGCCAGCGGAAGCCGTGCCTTTTTCTTGAGCAACGCCCCTCGCACGCCGTCCGAGGGCGAGACCGTTTCCGAAAATTTGTGCCGATTTTTACTTTTTGGTAAATCTGCAGTTTGAAATATTGTGAATTGAAAATGCGTATCGTGCGAGATTGGCTCAATCATTATTAACAGATCAAAGAATTGTTCAGTCATTCTGAAATATCTGTGGGTTTTTTTTGAAGATATTCGCTTTGGGCGCAGGGCGAAAAATTGTGCGCAAGCGGATTCCGCCATTGGCCTCGCACGATCCTCTCACGTGCCACCGGGTCGATACGGACCTCTGTCTCTCATGACGGGGCACCGCGTACCGTGTCCACGAACCCGCTACGCCCAACCTTCACAGCCGCCAACGGCAGGCGACCTGTCGGTGCAAACCGACCAGCTTTCCCATCATCCGGAGAATGCGGTCGGGACCTAGGAGAAGACCTTGGACGAACAATTGAACAGTCGGGCCGCGTTGGCGGAGGATGGGGATACTCGCGAGCAGTCACTGAACCGCG
>CAYGKX010000570.1:0-2515 GCA_964350225.1 uncultured Rhodospirillaceae bacterium
TGAACATCGCGCGCATCCAGTTCCGGACCACCACCACTACCGCGATCCGCCTCGGCGGACCGTGGGGGTGTCGCGCGTTCTAGTTTCTAAAGCCGCGTTTCGACAGACCCAGGGCCCCGCCGGCGACGGACGGGGCCCTTGTCGTTTTCGGGCACAAGGTCTCCGTCCCCGCTCCGAAGGGCTCCCGCCCCAACAGGAGACCGACCCATGAACGAGATCATCGACATCGACCGCCAGGACCGCCAGGACGATGCCCCGGCGGATGAACGAGCCGTGGACCACTTGGCCGCGGACCATCGCGCCATCGCCAACCGGATGGAGCTCTATCACCAGCAGGAGGAGGCCGCCGGGATGGCCTTCTGGCACCCGCGGGGCTTCGCGCTCTACCGCGCCGTTGAGGACTATGTCCGCCGGCGGATGCGGCGGGCGGGCTTCCGGGAGATCCGGACGCCGCAGCTCCTCTCCCGCGGCCTGTGGGAGAAGAGCGGCCATTGGGAGAAGTTCCGGGCCGGCATGTATGCCTTCGGCGAGGACGAGGCGGCCCAGGCGCTGAAGCCCATGAGCTGCCCGGCCCATATCCAGATCTTCCGGCAGCGCCAGCGGAGCTTCCGCGACCTGCCGCTCCGCTATTGCGAGTTCGGCGCCTGCCACCGGGACGAGCCGTCGGGCGCGCTCTACGGCCTGATGCGGACACGCGCCTTCACGCAGGACGATGCCCACATCTTTTGCGCGCCGGAGCAGGTGGAGGGCGAGGTCGCCCGCTTCTGCCGCATGCTGGGCGAGGTCTATCGCGACTTCGGCTTCTCCGACGTCCGGGTCGCCTTCTCGACGCGGCCGGACCAGCGAGCGGGGTCGGAGGCCGACTGGGACCGCGCGGAGGCGATGCTGGCGGCGGCGGCCCGGGCGGCCGGGCTCTACTATGAAGTCGCGCCGGGGGAGGGCGCTTTCTATGGCCCGAAGCTCGACTTCCACCTGCGGGACAGCCATGGCCGGGAATGGCAGTGCGGCACGGTCCAGCTCGACCGGGTGCTGCCCGAAAGGCTCGACGTCCACTATGTCGACAGCGGCGGGGAGCGGGTGCGGCCGATCATGATCCATCACGCCGTCCTGGGCTCGGTCGAGCGCTTCATCGGCGTCCTCCTCGAGCATCACGGCGGCGACCTGCCTCTCTGGCTTGCGCCGGACCAGGTCCTCGTGGCCAGCGTCGACGAGGGTCAGGCCGACTATGCGGAGAGGGTGGCCGAGCGGTTCGAGCGGGCGGGCTTCCGCGCCGCGACGGATCCCGGCCCGGCGCGGGTCGCGCGCAAGGTGGTCGAGGCGCGGCGGCTCGGCATCCCGGTCTTTGCCGCGGTCGGCGCGCGGGAGGCGGCGGCGGGGACGGTCTCGCTCCGCCGGCGCGACGGCCGCCAGGTCGTGCTGACGGTCGCCGAGGCCATCGACGTCCTGCGCCCGGAGGCGATCCGGTAGGCTGTGGGCGCGGGCAGCCCGTCGACGGACCCGGCCTCGGCCGGAGCCATTCCCTCTGGCCATGCTTCGGAAGTCGTGGCTACACTTATCGTGTGCCCCCGGCTTTACGGGGAAGGCAGAGTGCAGGATGACCGGCAGCAGCGATCTCCGCTTTCCGATTTCGGACACCGACAAGGCCGCCTATGCGGCGGACGGGGCGATCTGCCTGCGCGGGCAGTTCGACGACGGCTGGGTCTCCCGCCTGCAGGCGGCGGCGGACGAGATCATCGCGGAGCGTCGCCGGAACACCCAGGAGTTCACCCGGGAGGGCAAGCCCGGCCGCTATGTCTCCAACCTCTTCATGTGGCGGGAACACCCGGTCTTCCGGGAGTTCGTCTTCGGGTCGCCGGCGGCCGCGATCGCCGGCGAAATCCTGGGCGCCGGCAAGATCAACCACCTGTTCGACCATCTGCTGGTCAAGGAACCGGGGACACGGGACCCGACCGTCTGGCACCACGACCGGCCCTTCTGGCCCGTCGAGGGCACGCAGATCTGCTCCATCTGGCTCGCGCTCGATCCGGTCACCCGGGAGACCGGCGGGGTCGAATATGTCGCCGGCTCCCACCGCTGGCCGCAGCGGTACCGTCCGGTTCAGCCCCACACGCCGGAACTGGCCCGGAAGCGCAACATGGACCTGCCCGACTGCCCGGCCATTCACAAGGAGCGGGACAGGCACCGCATGCTTTCCTGGGACCTGGAGCCGGGCGACTGCCTCGTCTTCGATTCCCTGACCGTGCACGGCTCGGGCGGCAACGCCTCGCCGGAAACGCGGCGGCGCGGCTTCGCCACCCGCTGGTGCGGCGACGACGTGACCTATATCGACGCGGAATTCGTGCTCGACCTGCCGGTCTCGCCGGGCCTGTCGACCGGCGATCCGCTCGACAGCGAGCTTTTTCCCGTCGTCTGGCGACGGGCGCAATAGGGTATGGAAAAGACCGAGATTTCGCCCCCTGGCCTGGAACTCGTGACGACCTTCGAGCTCGTGCCGACTCCGTCGGTCGACGCCGGC
>CAYGKX010000570.1:2525-2735 GCA_964350225.1 uncultured Rhodospirillaceae bacterium
ATCGCCACGGCGCTGCCTGACTTCAACCCCTTCGACCCCGGCTTCCGGGCGGACCCGTTTGCGGTCTACCGCCGCTATCGGGAGGAGTCGCCGGTCCACCTGAATTCGAACGGGCTCTACTTCGTCACCCGCTACGAAGATGTTGCCCGGGTTCTCACCGGTGGCGCCCTCTTCATCAAGGAGCCGGCGGTCGCGTTGAAGCAGTTTCGC
>CAYGKX010000571.1:0-2731 GCA_964350225.1 uncultured Rhodospirillaceae bacterium
CGTGACATGGAGCAGGAAGGCGACCTCCTCCTCGTGATAGAGGACCCTGTCCTCCGCGACCGGCGTCCCCAGGATATGGCGGCAGAGGGTGCGGGCGCGGAGCTCGTCGTCGAGCCGCATGTAGAAGACCGAGCGGCCGTCCGCCGACCAGACCGGAATGCCCTGGGTATTGGGCACGATGTCGGGCAGGTCCTCCCCCGTCGCGAGATCCCGGAAGCGGATCTCGAACCGCTCCGACCCGTCGAAATCCGCGCTGTAGGCGAGGAGGGTGTGGTCGTGGCTCGGCTCCGACGCGCGGATGCGGCAGAATGGCTTGCCCTCGGCCAGCGCGTTCTGGTCGAGGATGATCGCCATGCCGTCGTCCGGAAGCGCGTCGCGGCCGCTGCGCTGAAAGACCGGATACTGGGCGCCCGCCGGGTAGCGGTAATTGTAGTGATAGGGGCCGGAGCGGTAGGGCACGCCGGCATCGTCGTCCTTGATCCGGCCCTTCAGCTCTTCGAACAGGGTCTCGACCAGCGCCGCGTGCGGCGCCATGACCGCCTCGCGATAGGCGTTCTCCGCCTTCAGGTAGTCGAGGATCGCCGCGTCCGTGACGTCCGGATAACCGGGGTCGCGCAGCCAGGCATATTCGTCGACGCGGCTGTCGCCGTGACGGGTGATCGTCACGGGATCTTTCGCGGCGACGGGCGGGGCAGCGGGCGGGACGATGCTGTTGGGAGTGCCGTTCGACATGGGTCCGGTTCGGGTGATTGCGGGGCTCCCCGGACTTAGCGCGCCGGGACGCGCGAAACAATCGTCCGCATGGGCCGATCGCGAACCGGGCCGCCGGGTCAGTCCTCGCCCTTGCAGCTGAACCGCGACCCGGCGGAGGCCAGCGAGAATGTGCAGCCATAGGTGACGAGAATGCCGAGCCCATGGCCGCTGTTGCCGTCTTCCTTGCGGTAGATGTAGGCGATCTGGGCGGACAGGCCGAAGTCGAAGCTGTAGCCCGCGGAGACGGAAAAGATCAGATCGCGTTCGTCTCCACCGTCGTCGCCGGTCCCGTTACCGTTCCGGACCAGGGTGAGAATGGAGGCGGACCAGCCCCGCCAGGCCGCCTCGATCGCGGCGTTCACATACACCCGGCTGGTGCCGGCGACACCGTCGGCATTGCCGTAGTAGGCCACCTCCAGAAACGGGGTCAGGGTGATCGGCCCCACCTTTCGGGTGTAGCGCAGGCTGCCGATGCCGCCGATCTCCGCCGTGTCGCCGTCCTTGCCCTGGGTCTGGTAGGCGAGGGCGGCCTGCACCTCCAGGCCTGGAATGCCGGGCAGGCGGGTGGACGTCCAGGACAGGACGAAGGAATTCAGCCGGCCGGTATTGGACACCCCGCCGTCCGACAGGCGGCGCCGGCCGCGCGAGGTGATCCAGGAGTTGGACAGGACAGAAGTGTCGAGAAAGAAGACGCTGGCCTGCAGGACGTGGTGGCCGAGAACGCCGCCGTCGACCTCGATCTCGCCACCGAAGCCGATGCGTTCGTTATATTCGTAGTCGAGGGAGAACTCGTCGCCATAGACGCCGGGCGCGACCGACCACGCCCGACCGAAGGCCGGCCGGAACTTCCCGCCGAAGGCGCGGGCGAGGAGCCGGGCAGCACCGACGCCGCCCAGGTCCTGTTCGAAGCTGAGATACAGCCCGTTATTGTACAGATACTGATCCTGAAAGATTCGCGTCTCGCCGGGCTCCGTTTCGCCCAGTTGCTTGATCTCCGGCTGCCAGACCAGGGTCAGCGGCCGCAGAAGATGAAAGCGGAACTCCGGGAAGCTCTCGAAATACAGGTCGGTCGACCGCTTGTCCGAATGCCGGCTGAAGAGAAAGTCGGCATGAAACTCGGCCTCGAGCGAACCGCTGACCCAGACACGGCCGGGTTCCGCGGCCCCCGCCGGCGGCCCGGGGATCATCTGGGCCGTCAGACCCAGCGTGGCGGCTGCAAGAAGGGTACGAATCTGCATGGTATCTCCAGGCAATGGTGCGGATACCGGTGTCCCGCACTGGCGTCTGGACGACCGGCCTTCTCCCGCTACTATGGGAAGCGCGACTTAACGAATAGCTTCCGGGGACAGCATGAAATTCGGCATGGGACAGGGCGTTCCGCGGGTCGAGGACCCTCGGCTGCTGCGCGGCGAGGGCCGGTATACGGACGACATACGCCTGCCCGGCGAGGTGCGCGGCTACGTCCTCCGTTCGCCCCACGCCAAGGCGCGCATCCTGTCGGTCGATACGTCGGCGGCCGCGGAGATGCCCGGCGTCCTGGCCGTCCTCACCGGCGCGGATTGGGCGGCGGCGGGCTTCGGCAGCCTGCCCTGCACGGTGCCGGAGATGTTCCCCCTCGCCCGGCCCGACGGCGCGCCGATGCCCGTCCCGGACCGCCCGGCGCTGGTGAAGGACCTTGTCGCCCATGTCGGCGACCCGGTTGCCTTCGTCGTCGCCGAGACCGCCGCCCAGGCGCGCGACGCGGCCGAGACGATCGAGGTCGACTACGAGGAGCTGCCGTCGGTCACCGACATCGCCGATGCCGTTAAAGAGGGCGCACCCGCCGTCTGGGACGCGGCGCCCGACAACATCTCATTCATCCGGCGGATCGGCGACCACGATGCGGTGGAGGCGGCCCTGCCGGCGTCGGACCATGTCACCCGTATCTCCATCCCCGTCACCCGGGTCGCGCAGAACCCGATGGAGCCGCGCGCGGCCG
>CAYGKX010000572.1:0-2721 GCA_964350225.1 uncultured Rhodospirillaceae bacterium
CTATGTCGAACAGGGAGAGGCCGCCGTCGGGCGCGACAACCGCGATCAGCGGCACGGCGGCCCCGGCGGGCCCCTGGTCCTGCATTCCGATGGCGATCCGGCCATCCGCCGCAATGGACAGATGCCGGATGCTCGCCCGGTGAAGTTTGGCCGGCAGCTCTGTCTTCCGGCGGAGGGCGCCGGTCCGCCGGTCGACCAGGGCAAGGTTCGGTTTCATCGTCGGCACGTTCAGGACGATCCTGGGCATCTTTGGATGCGTCTCAAGCCCGCCGTTCGCGACGGCCAGGGATTCGCCGTCCGGCATCAGACGGACCTCATGCGGCCCGATGCCGTGGGAAGGGAACTCGCCGGTCCGCCGGAAACCGTTCGCCGCGTCGTAGACGCCGATGACGCCGCGGGCACCGTCGTAATCGTTCTCGGTGGCATAAAGATATCGGCCGTCCGGGGAGAAGGCGCCGTGGCCATAGAAATGGCGACCCGGGGCCGCGGCGAACCGGGCGACGATCCGTCCCGCCGCGAGATCGATCGCGCGTGCGAAGGTCTCCGGCCGCCGGCCAAACGCGACGGCGCGACGGCCGGCCGGGTCGACGGCCAGCGAATGGCCGCGCGCCGGCAGCGGCAGGTCGAAAGCGAGCCGGCCTCCGGCATCGAAACCGCTGACGAAGAAATGTCCGGCGCCGTTGCCGCGGGCGCTCAGGAAGATGGCTCGGGGTGGGGCCGCGGCCGCGGCGCGCGTCCAAGCCGCGGACGCCGCCGCAATCAGGGGCGTCGCGGCGGCTGCCGTCAGAAAGCGGCGGCGCTCAATCGCCATCGCGGGCGTTGAAACCGACGGCGAGGCCGAGGGCCGTGGCCAGCCGGGTCGCAATGATCTGCTTCAGGGCGCGGCATTGCAGCATGAGCTTGTCGATCTTCCTGCGTTCGGAGGGGCTCTTCAGTGCGGCGGCGATCGGCCCGCGGAACGAGCGGGCGGTCGCGAGGGTCAATTCGAAGGCGCGCCGCATGAGCGGGTCGAGCTTGGGATCCCTGCCATGGGCGCGGACGATGGCTGTGAAGCCATCGTCGTTCGGCCCCAGATAGAGCGCGCGGGCGGCCTCGATATTCAGGGCGATGTTGCGCAGGCTTCGGCCGCTCGCGACGGATTCGAGATCGTCGATCGTCCCCTTTTTCGCGCCGCCCGCCACGGGTCCCAGCTTGGCCGCGACGATCAGGTCCAACGCCCGGTAGAGGCTTTTGAAGTAGGCGAGAGAGGCTTCTCTGGGCGTTGAAAAATAGGGATTATTCCCCCCGGTCTCGAGAACGGATCGCCGGAAGTCGATGCGCCCGCCGGACCAATCGGCGACGAGGTCCCGGGCGATTGCCGCCACGTTGCCGGCGATCGCCATCAGAAGGGTGCAGGACCGGCTTCCGGGGCGCAGGCCCTTGGACCGCTCGCCATAGATCAGCAGCTCGGCGGCCGGGATGCCCTGCACGGCGATGCTCGCGCGGCGGAGTGCCTCAGCCGACAGGGGCGACTTGGCCGACAGGGTCTCGGTCAGCGCCTTCTCGACGCGGCCGCTGCCGGAGGGCCAGAAGTGAATCCGGAAATTCCGCATGAAGAGTTCGATGGGCCCGAAATTGATCGGCTGGACCAGCATCCAGGCGTCCATGAGGGTGCCATAGGCGTGTTTGACAGCGGCGAGGTCGACTGTGCGCGGAGAGGTGCAATGGCCCGCCGCAGCCTTTTCGAACCTGCCGGCCGCCTCCGCCAGTCTGCGATACCCGGGAAGCGCGACCCCGTCAGTCAGTGCCCGGTTCACCCGGGCGTAGTCCGCCGCCAGGACATCGGCTCGTACCGACGCCAATGGGGTGGCCAGCAGCAGGAGGGCGGACAGGGGGATTAGGGCTTGGCGTATCACGGTGTCGGTCTCACAGGGAACGGAGGAAGGCGATCAAGGCCTCGCGGTCGGCGGGATCCATGTCGACGACGGCCTGCTTCGATTTCTCGCCTTCGCCGCCATGCCAGAGGATCGCCTCCAAGAGTGTGCGGGCGCGGCCGTCATGGAGGAACGACGTGCGCGGATTGACGATCCTGGCAAGGCCGATGCCCCACAGGGGCGCGGTCCGCCATTCGCGTCCGCTCGCCAGTCCCTCCCGCGCGCCGTCGGCGAGGCCGGGCCCCATATCGTGAAGCAGCATGTCCGTGTAGGGCCAGATGAGCTGGAAGGACTGTTCGGGGCCGATCGAATCGCGGCGTGTGACGAATTTGGGGCGATGGCAGGCGGCGCAACCCGCGGCGTAGAACGCCTTTTTGCCGCGCAGGACCGTCGCGTCGCCGACCTTGCGACGGGCCGGAACGGCAAGATTGCGGCTGTAGAAGGTAACGAGGTCGAGCATCTGCTTTGTCGCCTCGATCCCCGTCTTTCCGCCCCCGTGGGGCGCCTTGCGGCAGTCCGTCTCCTTCGCCGTGCAGTCGCCCCAGGGGCGCGGGTGAATGGGGGTCGATATGCCTATGTCACCCAGGAAGGCAGAGGCCACCTGTTCGCGGATCGAGGGCTGGCCGGCCTTCCAGCCGAACCGACCGAGGCGAACGCCCCCGGTGGACGCGCTGTAGACCCGGTTGGGCCGCCCGGAGATCCCGTCACCGTCGCGGTCGTCCGGGTCGGCGCGGGCGAGGATGTCCGACTCGTCGATGGCGTCCAGCAGCCCGAGTCCGATCATCGGTGGCGCCACCCGCGGGCTCAG
>CAYGKX010000573.1:0-2697 GCA_964350225.1 uncultured Rhodospirillaceae bacterium
TCAGGATGAAGTCTTTGTATTTTAACAGAAAAATGATCGCTTCATCCTGAGGAGCGGCCGTCAGGCCGCGTCTCGAAGGATCGGATGACGCGTTCCCCTATCGGCCCGCAAGCAAAAACAAACCCCAAAAAAGAGCGAGGCCCGGCCGGAAAAATCCGGCCGGGCCTCCCAGCGTCAGGAATGCTCCGCGTCTTGCACCTGAGCGCGCTCTTCTTACGCCCGGGAAGTATTCGGGTCAACCAAATTTTGTGGTTGTTGCAGAATCGTGACGCACATCTTGTGGCAGTCCACCGATCGCGGCGCGACTACTGGGCCCGCTCCATGATCACGACCGAGCAGGCCGCCTCGTCGAAACCGATCACCCCGCCGCCGTTCTCGGAGAGCGCGATCCGGGCGTCCCTGACCTGGCGGTCGCCCGCCTCGCCGCGGAGCTGAACGGCGAGCTCGTAGATCATCGAGAGGCCGGTGGCGCCGACGGGATGGCGCTTGGACACAAGCCCGCCCGAGGTGTTGATCGGGATGCGCCCCTCGATGGCCGTCTCGCCGCTCGCGACCAGTTCGCCGCCTTTGCCCTCATCGCAGAACCGCATCATTTCCGCCTGGTAGATCTCGCAGAAGGCCGTCGCGTCGTGGACCTCGGCGACATCGATGTCGTCGGGGCCGAGCCCCGCCATCTTGTA
The DNA here is from genome assembly GCA_964350225.1 of uncultured Rhodospirillaceae bacterium. Taxonomy (GTDB): domain Bacteria; phylum Pseudomonadota; class Alphaproteobacteria; order Bin65; family Bin65; genus CAYGKX01. The sequence continues at coordinate 681 of CAYGKX010000573.1, forward strand.
GGCCCTGTCTGCGGCGGCACGGCTGAGGCCGGGTTCGTCGAGGTCGCGATACTTCCCGCCGGACAGCGTGCTCGCCCGGATCCGGATCGCCCGGTCCTGCACATTCTTGGGCTGCCCCCTGAGATAGTCCTCGGAGCAGACGAGGACCGCCGCCGCCCCGTCGCCGATGGGCGCGCACATGGAGCGCGTCAGCGGCCAGGTGATCGGCCGGTCCTCCATGACCGCCTCCGGCGTGAGCTGGAAGCGGTATTGCGCCTTCGGATTGCGGGCGCCGTTGCCGTGATTCTTGGCCGCCCCGGCCGCGATCTGCCGCTGGGTCGTGCCGTACTTCTTCATGTGGTAGGCCGCCTGCATGGCGTAGGTGTCCATGAAGATCGTCCGGCCCGGCCCCGGCTCGAACCGCTTGCCGGCCTTCTCCCCCGCCGCCTTGTAGTAGGCCTGCCATTCCTGGGGGTCGAAAATATCCATCGCGCCGTCGAAGACATTGGCCGTCTTCTGCGGGTCGTCCGGAAAGAAGATCTTCTCCACGCCGATGGCGAGCGACAGCTCGGTATCGCCGGACAGGATGTCCTTCCAGGCGCCGTGCAGCGCCATCTGGGCCGACGCGCAGCCGCCCTCGACGTTGATCATCGGCACGCGCTCCGGGAACAGCCCCTCCCGCACCAGCGGCGTGAAGCAGACCTGGCCCCGGATGGAACCCTGTCCTTCGGCCCACATGCCGCAGTTCGAGAACCAGGCGAGGCCGATATCGTCGCCCGCCCCCGGCCCGTCGCCCAGCCCGGCATCGCCGAGCGCGCCCAGATACGCCTCCCGCGCGAGGTCGCGATAGCTCCTGTCCGGCCAGCGCTTGAACTGCGTCGAATAGGCGCCGACGATATAGGCGTCACGCATGGTCGCTTCCTCCCAAAGCCCTTCCTGCGCTCATAGCATGTTTACAGCTTGGGTGGAAAATCGGGCACGGGCCGAAACCGGCCCTTGCTGTCACAGGCCCCTCTTCATGGGAGCGAAGACCATGACGATCCGACGTCTCGCCGCCGCCTGCTGCCTGATCGCGCTTGCCACGCCGCTTTCCGCCGTCGCGCCGGCCGCGGCCGACGAGACCACCCGGGCGATCCGGGAAGCCGAGAAACACTACCGGCAGGGCGACCTCGGCACGGCCTATACAAAGCTGGAGGATGCGGCCGCCGGGATCGCTCGGGTTCTCTCCGCGCGCTACGCCAGAACCTTCCCGGGCGCGCCGGGCGGCTGGCGGGCCGACCCGGTACAGTCTTCAGCCAAGACGAAGGTGCAACTCGGCCGGGGCATGCAGCTCAGCCGCAACTACTTCCCGCTCAGCGGCACCGGGGTCGCCCACGCCAAAATCCTGGTCGACGACCGGGGCGTGATGGCGGCGCTGGTCGAGAACATCCGGAAGCGCGAGGCCGGCAAGATCGGCGGTGCCGTCGCGGTCCCGATTCCCGGCGGCGGAACCGCCTATCTTCGGCATCAGCAGCGCTACCGAAACGCCAGCATCGCGCTTCTGATCGGCCGGCGCTTTTACATCACCGTCAGCGCCAACCGTATGGACCGGCCCGACCTGATCGTTCAGCAGATCCTGAAGTCCTGGGACTTCGCCGCCTTGCGGAGGGCGGGCGGCCTGAAATGAATGTCGGCCGCGCGGCCCGCATATGGTTGACGCCGGTGTGAACGGTTGCCTAGCTTGGCCCGTACCCAAGGTTCCAACCCAGGTTCGTTTCCTTCCTAATCGCCACCGAAACAAAGAGGCCGATATGATTTTCCGCCCGCTGACCGTTGCTGCCTGCATTCTGACGCTGAGCGCCCCGGCAGCCTTCGCCGACAAGGTCACCGACGCGATCGACAAGTCGAAATCGCTCTACACCGACGGCAACATCGGCAAGGCCTACAACGAGCTCCAGGTGGCGGTGTCGCTGATGGGCCGGCGCCTCACGGCGGCCTACATGAAGACCTTCCCGAAGGCCCCCGACGGCTGGAAGGCACGCCGCGCCAGCCGCAACAA
>CAYGKX010000574.1:0-2697 GCA_964350225.1 uncultured Rhodospirillaceae bacterium
CCTGCCGCGACAGATCGTTCGAACACTCCCAGCCCAAAGGCGTGTCATGCCTCAGCTAAACCAGATCTACACTTTCCCGTCGCAGATCTTCTGGCTGCTCGTCACGTTCGTCCTTCTGTTCCTGTTCTTGCGTTTCGTGGCCCTGCCGCGCATCGCCGGCGTCCTGGAAGCAAGGCGCGACCAGATCGAGGGAGACCTCGACCGGGCCGCCCAGTTGAAGAAGGAAGCGGACGAACTGTTGGCCGAGTATGAATCGGCCATCGCGGAAGGCCGTGCGGAAGCCCAGGCGGTCGTGCGCAAGGCCAGCGACGAGATGAAGGACAAGGCGACATCCGCCCAGTCCGAACTCGGCGCGAAACTCGCGCAGCAGATCAAGGAAGCCGAGGCCAATATCGACAAGGCCCGCGGCGACGCCATGGCCAACATCCAGTCGGTTTCCGCGGATGTGGTGCAAAGCGTAACCGAGCGCCTGATCGGTATGAAGGTCGACGACAAGACCGCGTCCGACGCGGTGCAGGCCGCCTCGGGAGGAGCCGCCCGATGAACGGAGCCCTGCCCTTCATTCTTGCCGCCACGCCGCCCGCGGCCGGGCACGAGAAAGCGAGCTTCATCTCGACGACGATCGGCGACCCGACATTCTGGGTGGCCGTCGCCTTCCTGATCTTCGTCGTCCTCGTCGTCTGGAAGGCCCGCAAGGCCATCACCTCGGGGCTCGATGCCCGCGGGGCGAAGATCGAGACGGAGATCGAGGAGGCCAACCGCCTGCGCGAGGAGGCCCAGCACCTTCTGGCCGACTACAAGCGCAAGCAGCGCGACGCCGTTGCCGAGGCCGAGGCGATGCTGAAAGCCGCCGAGGAAGAAGCCGGCCGGGTCCGCACCCGTGCCGAGGCCGACCTGGAAGCGTCGCTGAAACGGCGCGAGCAGCAGGCCATGGACCGCATCGCGCAGGCCGAGGCCAATGCCCAGGCTCAGGTCCGGAACCTGGCCGCCGACCTCGCGATCGCCGCGACGCGGAAAATCCTGACCGAGAAGATGGACGGCGCGACCGCCAACAAGCTGGTCGACGACACGATCAAGGAACTGCCGAACAAGCTGCATTGAGCAGTTCGGCAACGTCCCACGAGACAAGGCCCGGAAGCGTCGCTTCCGGGCCTTTTTTCATTCGGTCGCAGGCGGGACGCCCCACCCAATGGTTTGGGGTCTCACGCGCGGGGTCTCATGTGCAGGATTTCACGTCCGGTGGCTGTCGAGGCCTGCCGCCCAGGGCCAACCACAAGCGCCCCCATCCGAGAAGCGCCGCCCCGGTAAGAGAAAAGCCGCCCCAGGTGTCCCCCTCGGGCGGCTTTCCCGTTGCAGGCCTCCTTGTCGGAGCCTCCCCCTCGAACCTCTTTCCGTAGACACAGGGGCCGACGCATCGGGCGATGCGGTGCCCCGTCCCCGCTACAACTCGTTCTTCAGTTTGGGCGGGACCTTCCCGCGCGTCAAATATTCCTTGGCCCAGATCTTCGCCCGCGCGACCTCGCCATCGTAGAAACGGGGCAGCATCTGGACCCGCATCGCCTTGGCGCGTCGCGACCCCTTAGCCTCCGCAATCAGCAGCCAGGTATAGGCGCGTCGATAATCCCGGGGGATCCGGACGCTGCCGGACAGCGCCTCGGCCAGCTTGATCATGGCGGCGACGGAACCGCGCCGGGCCGCCTGGCGGTACCAGACACGCGCGCGCCCCTCGCTTTTCGGAATGAAGCGCCCTTCGGCATACTGATCGCCCAGTTCGACCATCGCCTTGATATGGCCGCGCCGGGCGGCACTGGTGTACCAGCGGATCGCCTCCCGGTAGTTCTGGTCGACGCCATAGCCGAGCGCATACATCCGCGCGAGCTGGAACTGCGCCTCCAGATGTCCCGCCTTGGCCGCCCGCGTGTACCATTTCGCGGCTTCCAGATCGTTCTTATCGATCCCGCCCTGGCCGTAGTAGTAAAGCCGCGCCATGCCGTAGGCCGCGCGGATGTCACCCTTCTCGGCGAGCGGCTTCCAGATGCGCAGCGCCTCCCCGAAGTTCTGTTTCTTGTAGGCGTCCTGCCCCTGATAGAAGTCGGCTGCCTGGGCAAGAGCCGGGGCCGCCGGAAGGGCGAGAGCCAAGGCGCTGACGGCAAGGGCCGCGGCCGCGACTGTCACTCGGATACGCATACTGTCTCCCGCGAGGGGTCTGAACCGTGCCGCCCTACTCCGCCGCGTCGCGATAGCTGTCCGGCGGGGGGCAGGCACAGACAATATTGCGATCTCCGTAGACATTGTCGACCCGCGATACGGGGGCCCAGTATTTTCCGTCGCGCAGGGTCGGCACCGGATAGGCCGCCTGGCTGCGCGGATAGGGGTGAGACCAGGTGTCCGCCGTCAGGTCTTCGGCCGTGTGCGGCGCATTGACCAGAACGTTGTCCGCGGGATCGGCGTCCCCCGCTTCGATCGCGGCTATTTCCGCGCGGATCGCGATCATCGCGTCGCAGAACCGGTCGAGTTCCGCCTTCGATTCGCTCTCCGTCGGCTCGATCATAAGGGTCCCGGCGACGGGAAACGACATCGTCGGCGCATGAAAGCCGTAGTCGATGAGCCGCTTTGCCACGTCGTCGACCGAGACGAACTTCTTCAGATGACGCAGATCGACGATGCACTCGTGGGCGACGAGGCCGTTCTTGCCGG
>CAYGKX010000575.1:0-2692 GCA_964350225.1 uncultured Rhodospirillaceae bacterium
GGCGCCGATGATGCCCAGCACCGCCGAGGCGCGAATGTTGATCTCGAAGCGATACAGCCAGAACGACACCACCTCGGGCAGCACCTGCGTCCAGTACGCCCACCGCAGGATCGCGCCACGTGAGGCCCCGGACGCCTGCGCGGCCTCGACGGGCGCAGGGTCGATCCCCTCAAGCGCCTCCGCGGTGAGCTTGCCCAGCGTTCCGACCGCGCCCACGCCCAGAAGGCCTCGCTCGAGATCAGCTGGTCGGGCGGGAACATCGGGCGGAACCTGAAGAAGGTCTTCGTCGACCCGTACGACAAGAATGTCTCGATCAAGGTTGTGAACTCGTTCGACAGCCGCCGCTTCACCCTGCTCAACGCCAACCGGGCCAAGCCGACCATCGACGTCGGCACCTTCATCGACGTCATGTTCCCGCTGGTCGAACGGTCCGGCCTGCTGGCGAAGATGTCCGCATCGGAGATCCCGAACCTGAAGGACGTCTATCCGCGGCTGGTGAAGAAGAGCGGCATGGGCGCCGCCTACATGTTCGGTGCCTGGGGCATCGTCTACAATGCGGATGCGGTGAAGAAGCCGATCACCTCCTGGGCCGACCTGCTGCGCGACGACCTGAAGGGCCGGGTGACCTCGCCTGCCATCACATACCTCAGCGCCGTTTTCGTCCTGGACGCGATGGCGCGGCTGAACGGCGGCGATCTCAAGTCCTATGAAAAGGGTCTCGCCGCGATGCGGAAGATCCGCCAGAACGGCCCCGGCTTCTGGCGCAACGACAGCATCGCCATCGGCTGGATCAAGACCGGCGAAGTGTGGGCCACCCCCTTCTACAGCGGCAACATGGTGTCGCTGCAGGGCCGGAAGGACATGCCGAACCTGAAGTTCGTCGTGCCCAAGGAAGGCGCCTACATGGTCGCGAGCAACGTGGTGAAGGTGAAGAACGGCCCGAACCCCGCCGCGGCGAACAAGTTCATCAACATGATGCTGAGCGTGGAAGCGCAGGAGCGCTGGGCGAAGTACGGGGGCAGCCGCCCGTCCAACATGAAGGCGAAGGTGCCCCAGGCGGTGCGGGATTCGGTGCCGAACCCCGACGAACTGCTGGTCATCGATTCGGAATTCTTCGTGAAGAACCGTCAGGCGATCATCGATCGCTGGAACGCGGTGGTGAACCGGTAACCGTCGCCACCGGAATTTCTAGGGAGGTTGTGAGAAACCCATGAGCGAACGCGACTACGTGCAGCCCGACGGGCTGTCCAAGCCGATCGGTGTGTGGACGCCGGCCGTTGTGGTCCGAAAGGGAACCCTGGTCTTCGTGTCGGGGCTCACGTCCCGCGACGAGGCCGGCAACGTGGCCCATGTCGGGGATATCGAGGGCCAGACCCGCCAGGTCTGCCAGAATCTGCGGACAGCGTTGCAATCGGTCGGCGGCGATCTCTCCGACGTCGTCACCGTCCTTGTCCATGTCGTCGATATCGGCGAGTTCGACACCATTCACCGGGTGCGGCGGGAGTTCTTTCCGGAGAATCCGCCCTCCTCGACGATGGTCGAGGTCTCGCGCCTCGTCGACGAGCGTTCGCTGATCGAGATCACCGCGATCGCCGCGCTGCCGGAATAGTCACCTCGGAACGAGGTGCGCCCGTCGCGGCGCCATTCGGTGCCGCGGCGGCCGGCCGGGTTTCAGGATTGGAGAGCAGGGAATGACACTTGAGTTGCTGATTTCGAACCCCGACCCGGACAACTGGGTCTATGTCGAGCGGACGGGGCTGAGCGTGAATGTCCTTTGGGAGAATAGCGAGACCGGGGCCACCATATCGCTTCTCAAGGCGCCCAAGGGGTCCGGTGTGCCGCAGGCCCACCGCCATGCGTCCAACCAATTCATGTATTGTCTCGAAGGCGAGTACGAATATACCGAGACGAAGCTGACCTTGCGTCCGGGGTCCTTTTATATGAACCCCAAGGGCCATCCGCATGGCCCGACCCGGGCGAATGCGGACTCCCTCCTGATTGAGATATATGATGGGCCGCACTACTTCGAGACGCCCGAGTTCCATACCGAGGAAACGGTAGGCCGGGTGGAGAGCGAAAGCGGCGACTGACCCGTCGGTCCTGCCGCGGGAATATAGGGTGTAGATACATTTTGGCTGCGAGCAGCATGACCCTGGCCAACGCGCGCGACGGACGGCGGAGCGCGAAGAAGCGGTCGAAGACGGAAGAGGCCTACGACTATGTGAAGTCGAGGATCATCACCGCCGTCTACCGCCCCGGTCAGTATCTCAACATCGCCATGATCTGCGAGGAAACGGGGCTCGGACGGACGCCGGTCCACGACGCCCTGCTGCGGCTGAGCCATGACGGCCTTATCGATATCTTCCCCAAGAAGGGGGCGATCGTCCGGCCGGATTCACTCAGCGAGGTCTCCGAAATTCTCGAGGCGCGCTGGGTGATGGAACCTTATTGCGCCGCCCTGGCCGCCGAACGGGTCAACGGGGCGCAGATACGGGAGATGGAAGAGATCCTCGAGAAGTGCAGCGGGCTCGTCACGCAACGCGGCTTCGAGGAATTCATGCTGCTCGACGGCCAGTTCCACAGCGTTATCCTCGAGGCGTCCGGCAACAAGACCCTCGCCGGCCTGATCCTGTCATTGCACGAGAAAGCCACTCGCCTCTGGTTCCTCGCCGTCTGGGAGGTCAGCGACCTG
>CAYGKX010000576.1:0-2655 GCA_964350225.1 uncultured Rhodospirillaceae bacterium
TCGTGGTTCGACTGGCTCACCATGAGGAGGCTCAGGGTGAGGCAGCCGGGTCAAGGTCAGTCCGTCACCCCTCGCCGTTCTTCTCCGCCATCGGGCCCTTCAGGGCGGCGCCGATGTCGGGCCAGCGGTAGGCGACCTGGGCGATGTCCTCGCCCCACAGGCGCTGGACCCGCTCCACCGCGCGCTGGCCGCCGACCGCCTCGTAGAAGAAGCGCGACGGGTTGGCGGCGACGACCCAGACCAGCGCCTGGCGACAGCCCCGGTCGCGCAAGCCAAGCAGCAAAGCGGCGAGGAGCTGACGGCCGAGGCTCCGCCCCTGCCAGGCCGGGCGGACATAAAGGGTATAGACCTCGCCCTCCCGGCTCTTCGAGCGGCGGAGCGGGCCGGCGCTGCCGAAGGCGACCAGGCCGGCCTTCGTGTCCTCGACGACACGGACCAGTTCCTCCGGCCGGCGGGAGGCGAGGATGCGCTGCCAGTAGCCCGCCTGCGCCTCCGTCGACATGTTGACGAGCACCCGGTCGGGCAGCATGCCGGCATAGGTGTCACGCCAGGTCTCGACGAAGATGTCGGCGATCGCGGCCGCGTCCTCCGGCCGGCCGGGGCGGACGGTCAGGCTCATGTCACGCCGTCTCCGGTCGCGCGCTCGAAGATGGCGGTGAAGAAGCCGTCGGTGCCGTGGCGCGCCGGGGTCAGCAGCATTTGCGGTTCGTCGAAGGGCGGGTCGCCGAGGCCGAGATCCCGCCAGACCTGCCGGGCATCGAGCGGGCGAAAGCCGGGATGGCGCACGCGGAAGGCGGCGGCCCGCGCCCCGTTCTCTACCGGCAGGACGGAACAGGTCGCATAGACCAGCCGCCCGCCGGGCCGAACCAGCCCCGCGGCCTTGTCGAGGATCGCATCCTGGGTCGCCGTCAACTCGGCCAGGGCGTCGGGTGTCAGCCGCCACTTCGCCTCCGGATTGCGCCGCCAGGTGCCGCTGCCCGAACAGGGCGCGTCGACCAGCACGCGGTCGAAGGCGCCGGCTTCCGGATCGGCATCGCGTCCCAGCACGCGGCCGTCGAGCATCGCCGCACATCCCGCCCGCTCGGCGCGTCTGGCGAGCGGCTTGAGGCGCCGCGTATCGACGTCGCAGGCGACGATCCGTCCCTGCCCCGCCATCGTCGCCGCCAGCGCCAGTGATTTGCCGCCCGCCCCCGCGCAGTAGTCGCAGACCGCCAGGCCCGGCCGGGCGTCGACCAGGCGCGCGGCCGCCTGCGCCGACGCGTCCTGCACCTCGACCAGCCCGTCGCGCCAGGCGCGCGACGCCTCGACCCGGCTGCCGACGGGCACGTCGAGGGCGTCGGGAAGAAACGGATGCGCCGCTGCGTCAATGCCGTCCGCGGCGAGGGCCGCGACCGCTTGCGAGGGATCGGCCTTCAGTCGGTTGACGCGAAGGGTGATCGTTTCCGGCCGGCCGGCCGCGGCCATTTCGGCGTGCAGGCCCTCGCGCACGCCGAAAGCCTCGAGCAGCGCCGGTTCGAGCCACTCCGGATATTCGCCGCTTACCCAGCCGGGCTGGTCCGGGTCGTCGAGCCACGTGACCCGCCCCTCATCCCAGTCCTCAACGGTCGGCGGCGCCGCTTCCGGTTGCGTGGCACGGTGCCGGGCCGCCGCGTGGTCCGCGACGGATTGCAAGATCGCGGCCTCCGCCACGTCCGGCGGCGGCGCGGCATAGGTCCCGCCCGCACACATCTCTTCCAGGTCGTCCAGGGACCAGCCCTTGGCGAGGGCGAGGCAGGCGAAGACGCGCAGGCGCGCGGTCGGTGCCGCCCCGGCGCGGGCCAGATGCCAATCGACCCGCGCCCGGGACCGGATGACCAGATAGACGGTCTCAGTCACCGACGCCCGGTCGCCGGAACCCATGTAGCGGCGGGCGCGGACATAGCTCTGTACTGTCTTGTCGGCGGGCGGGATCGCGGCCGGGTCGGCGCCGGCCGGAAAGATTTCAGCGACCAATTCGATCGCCGCCTGGAGGCGCGCGCCGGGTGTCATGGGGTGAGCCGCCTCGTGGGACGGAGGTCACCCCCGGCGGTAGTTGGGCGCCTCGCGGGTGATCGAGACATCGTGGACATGGCTCTCGCGCAGGCCGGCACCGGTGATGCGCAGGAATTCCGCGTTCTCCTGGAAGTCGGCGATCGTCTGGCTGCCGGTATAGCCCATCGCGGCGCGCAGACCGCCAACCAGCTGGTGGATGATGTTGCCGATCGCGCCCTTGTAGGGCACCTGCCCCTCGATCCCCTCCGGCACGAGCTTAAGCGTATCGGCCACTTCCTGCTGGAAGTAGCGGTCGGCTGAGCCGCGGGCCATAGCGCCGACGGAGCCCATGCCCCGGTACGCCTTGTAGGACCGGCCCTCGTAGAGATAGACCTCGCCCGGCGCCTCGTCTGTGCCGGCGAAGAGGGAGCCGATCATGGCGCAGCTCGCGCCCGCCGCGATGGCCTTGGCAAGGTCGCCCGACAGCTTGATACCGCCGTCCGCGATGACCGGCACGCCGCTGTCCGCCGCGACCTCCGCGGCCTCCAGTATCGCCGTCAGCTGCGGCACGCCGACGCCGGCGACGACGCGGGTGGTGCAGATCGAGCCCGGGCCGATACCGACCTTGACCGCGTCCGCCCCGGC
>CAYGKX010000577.1:0-2650 GCA_964350225.1 uncultured Rhodospirillaceae bacterium
CTCCGCCCGCGGGGTCGGCTGCGAGACGGAGACCTCCGGACGACGGCCGGGCCGCTCGGCGAGCCGGACCGTTCGAGCGCGATTCGGATCTTCCGACGGTTCCGACGCCGCCGGTTCCTGGCGCGCGGCCGGGGCCGGAGCGGGTGCCGGAGCGGCTGCCGGAGCCGGAGCCGGCGCTACCGCGGTCATCGGCGCGGCTGCAGGCCTCGCGGCCGGCGCGGGGGCCGGCGTGGCAAGGCTCGGTGCGGCGGCCGCACGCGGCCTTCCCGTCGGCTCACGCCGTGCGGGCTCTTCGTCCTCCTCCTGCGTGTCCTCGTCCTCGCTGCGCAGGAAGCGCCGCAGGCTGAAGAGGGGTTCCCGCTTGGGCTTCTGCGCTTCGTCGGCGTCCGGCGCAGCGGCGGGTGCCGCCGTTGCGGCCGGGGCAGGGGTCGCGACCTGGGCCGGTTCGGCCCGCATCGGCTCTACCCGTGCGGCGGCCGGCGCTGCCGGCGCCTCCACCTCGCGGGGGGCGGCGGCACCGCCGACGACAATCGTGTCGCTCCGGCGGTCCTCGTTCGCCTCCCGGCGCGGCGCACCGAACATGTCGACCTGGTCGGCCTGGGCGGCGGCCGCCGGCCGTTCGGGGATTCCGAACGTGTCGTTCGCCTCTCCGGCCGACGCGACGGCAGGCATGTCGTCCTCGACGGTCGGTGCCGGGCGGGGCTCGGCTTCGGCCGGCACCTCAGCCACCATTCGGGGCTTTGGGGCGTCCTCCTCTCCCTCCTTGTCTTCCGCGGCGGCCGGCATGTCGTCGGCCGGCTGCACGGCGGAAACGTCGATGTCGTCGTGGATCGCGGGTTTCGGTGCCGGAACGCGGGGCGCCATCATCGGCACCTCGACGTCGCGGGGACGCAGGCCGCTCGCCGGCTGCTCGATGCCCGTCGCGAAAACCGACACGCGCATGCGCCCGTTGAGGTTCTCGTCGAATGTGGAGCCGAAGATGATGTTGGCGCCCGGGTCCACTTCGTCGCGGATGCGGTTGGCCGCCTCGTCGACCTCGTACAGGGTGAGGTCGGCGCCGCCGGTGATGTTGATGAGCAGGCCGCGTGCGCCTGCCATGGACACCTCGTCGAGGAGCGGGTTGGAGATGGCCGCCTCGGCCGCCTCGATCGCCCGGTTCTCGCCCTCTGCCTCGCCGGCCCCCATCATCGCCTTGCCCATTTCGGTCATGACGGTCCGGATGTCGGCGAAGTCGAGGTTGATCAGGCCCGGCATGACCATCAGGTCGGTGATGCCGCGGACACCGGAATGCAGGACCTCGTCGGCCATCGCAAAGGCGTCGGCGAAGGTCGTTTTCTCGTTCGCGACCCGGAACAGGTTCTGGTTCGGGATGACGATCAGGGTGTCTACGACCTCCTGGAGCTCGTCGATGCCCGCCTCGGCGATGCGCATGCGGTGGGCGCCCTCGAAATGGAAGGGCTTGGTCACCACGCCGACGGTCAGCAGGCCGTGCTCCCTGGCGGTACGGGCAAGAACGGGTGCCGCGCCCGTCCCTGTGCCGCCGCCCATGCCGGCGGTGATGAACACCATGTCCGCGCCCTGAAGCTGCGCCGTGATGTCCTCGATGCCTTCCTCGGCAGCCGCGCGGCCGATTTCCGGACGCGAGCCCGCACCCAGTCCCTGGGTGATATTCATGCCCAGCTGGATGCGCCGTTCGCACAGCGACAACTGCAGCGCCTGCGAATCGGTGTTCGCGACGACGCATTCCACGCCTTCGATGTTGGCGCGCAGCATGTTGTTGACGGCGTTGCTGCCCGCACCGCCGACACCGAATACGATGATCCGCGGTTTGAGCTCAGCAGGGGTGGTCGGGGCGGAAATATTGAGCGTCATTGTATGGGCCTCCTATGCTCTGGCGCTTTTCCTGTCTCCCATGTCGCGGCGCCGAGCGACCGCGTCTTCGAATGTTCATGCCGCTTCGCGGAGCGAGGCGGGCCCGGTAAAGGTTCGTGTCGCGCCGCGGAGCGGCCGCGCATCTCAAAAGTTCTCCTGCAGCCAGGTGCCGATGCGGCCGAACATGCCGCGCCGCTCCTCCGACCGCTTGATGGCGCCGATCGAGGCAAAACCCTCGAACGTCGTGTCCTTTTGCTGTTGCTGCGCGATGAACTGCAGCAGTCCCGCGCAGGCGGAGAAGGCGGGGCCCGTGGCGGCTTCCGCCAGGCCCCTGATGCGATGGGGCCGACCGACCCGAACGGGCCGGTCGAGGATCGAGCCCGCGAGCTCGCGCAGGCCGTGCAGCTGGCTCGCACCACCCGTCAGAACGACCCGCCGGCCGGCGCTGGCGGAGAAGCCGCTCGCCTCCAGCCGGCCGCGGACGAGTTCGAACGTCTCCTCCAGACGCGGCCGGATGATGCCGGTCAGAAGGCTCTTCGGCATGTGGTTAGGGGCGCCGCTGTCGATGCCGCCAAGTTGCGGCACATCGATCAGGGCGTCCTCGTCGCCCGGGCGGTTCAGCGCGCTGCCATACTTGATCTTCATCCGCTCCGCCTGGGCGAGCGGGGTCGACAGACCATGGGCGATGTCGGTCGTGACGAGATTGCCGCCGACGCCGATGGTCTCGGTATGGACGACCATGTCGTCGTCGAAGACGGCGATGGTGGTCGTGCCGCCG
>CAYGKX010000578.1:0-1164 GCA_964350225.1 uncultured Rhodospirillaceae bacterium
GCGATCTTCTTCGGCCAGTTCGGGCTGGTCGTCCTGTGCGGGACGGGCCTTTCGGTCGGGACGGCCGCAATGTCGGAGATGTTCCCGGCCGCCATCCGCGTGACCGCGATCGCGGTCGGTTACAATGTCTGTGTCAGCATCTTCGGCGGCTCCATCCCCTTCTTCACGACCTACCTGGTCGCGCGAACGGCCGACGATTTCGTGCCGGCCTACATCCTCATGGCGATGGCCGTGATCTCCTTCCTCTCCATCCGGAACCTGAAGGAAATGAAGGGTCAGCCACTGCCCCGCTGAAGGCGCAAGGCCGGCACCCCCAAGCCGGTTGGTGACAAAGCGATATGGCCGACTATACTCCGGCCCGCCCGCTGCCCCAGGTTCCGCCCTGGCCGCGCGGACACTGACCCCACGCGACGCAATTACGGGACGAGAAGCATGCTCTCAGACGAAGACCGCAAGAAAGCGGCGGACCTGTTGCTCAAGGCGGAGGAGGATCGCGACCCGGTCGTGCAGCTCTCCACCACCTGGCCGGACATCACCATCGAGGACGCCTATGTCATCCAGAGCCTGGTGACCGAGGCGAAGGTCGCCAAGGGCGCCAGGGTCGTCGGCCACAAGGTCGGCCTGACCTCCAAGGCCATGCAGCGGTCGTCCATGATCGATGAGCCGGATTATGGGCATCTTCTCGACAACATGCTGATCGCCGACGGCGCCAAGATCCCGCACGCGAACTATTGCGTGCCGCGGGTCGAGGTCGAACTGGCCTTCATCCTGGGCAAGCCGCTCAAGGGCCCCGGCGTCGGGCTGACCGACGTCCTGCGGGCGACCGAGTATGTCGTCCCGGCCATCGAGATCATCGACGCGCGCGTGCAGAACCCGCGCAAGATCTTCGACACGGTCTCCGATAACGGTGCGGCCGCCGGCATCGTCATGGGCGGCCGCCCGGTCGGCCCGATGGATGTGGACCTGCGCTGGGTCGGCGGCATCATGTATCGCAATTCCGAGATCGAGGAGACCGGCGTCGCCGCCGGCGTGCTCGGCCACCCCGCGATGGGCGTCGCCTGGCTGGCCAACAAGGTGGGCAGCTTCGGCACGACGCTCGAGCCCGGCCACATCATCCTCTCCGGCTCCTTCACCCGTCCCGTCTGGGCCGACCCGGGCGATACC
>CAYGKX010000578.1:1174-1633 GCA_964350225.1 uncultured Rhodospirillaceae bacterium
TCGCCGTGACCTTCGTCTAGGGGCGCGAACATCGGATGGAACTGAACCGCAACCGCTTCAAGCACGGCATCGCGGCCGGCGAGCTGCAGATCGGCCTCTGGAGCACGCTCGCGAGCAACATATCGGCGGAGATCATCGCCGACAGCGGCTTCGACTGGATCCTGCTCGATACCGAGCACACGCCCAACGAGGTCCCCGGACTGCTCTCGCAGCTTCAGGCCCTCGAGAGCGGCGCGGCCACACCGATCGTGCGGCCGGCCTGGAACGATCCGGTCCTCTTCAAGCGGATCCTCGACATCGGCGCGCAGACCCTGCTCGTGCCCTACGTCCAGAACGCGGAGGAGGCGGCGAAGGCCGTCTCCGCCGTCCGCTACCCGCCGAAGGGTATCCGGGGCGTCACGGGCAGCGGCCGGGGGAGCCGCTATGGCCGGGTAAAGGACTACCTCAAGAAGGCCGACG
>CAYGKX010000578.1:1719-2649 GCA_964350225.1 uncultured Rhodospirillaceae bacterium
AGAACTCGACGCGATCGCGGCGGTCGACGGTGTCGACGGGGTCTTCATCGGGCCATCGGACCTGTCCGCCTCGATGGGCTTCATCGGCCAGCCGGGGCATCCGGAGGTCCAGGCGGCGATCGAGGACGCGATCGGGCGTCTCAAGGCCGCCGGCAAGCCCGCCGGCGTGCTGACGGCCAACGCGGAGGAAGCCCGGCGCTACATCGACTGGGGTTTCACCTTCGTCGCGGTCGGCATCGACACACTCATCCTGGCCAAGGGCGCAGATGCCCTGGCCAAGTCCTTCAAGGGCTAAGGGAGGCTTACGTGGAAATTCTCGGACATCACATCGGCGGCAAGCGGGTCGACGGACACTGCACCCGCCAGGGCGACGTCTTCAACCCGGCGACCGGGCAGGTCGCCCGGCAGGTCCGTTTCGGCGACCAGGCCGATGTCGAGGCGGCGGTCGCCGCCGCCCGCGACGCCTTTTCCGGCTGGGCATCGACCACGCCGCTCCGCCGGGCGCGGGTCATGTTCAAGTTTCTCGAGCTCCTGAACGCCCACCGCGATGAGTTGGGCAGCCTCATTACGGCAGAGCACGGCAAGGTCGCCTCGGACGCCGCCGGCGAAGTGGCGCGCGGCATTGAGGTTGTGGAGTTCGTCACCGGCATTCCACACCTTCTCGCCGGCAACTTCACCGAACAGGTCGGCACCCAGATCGACAGTTGGGCCGTGCGCCAGCCGCTGGGAATCTGTGTGGGCATCACGCCTTTCAACTTCCCGGCCATGGTGCCGATGTGGATGTTCCCGGTTGCCATCGCCTGTGGCAATCCCTTCATCCTGAAGCCGTCGGAGAAGGTGCCGTCCGCGGCCCTGATGCTTGCCGATCTCCTGGGCGAGGCGGGCCTTCCGCCCGGTGTCTTCAATGTCCTGAACGGCGATCGCGAGGCA
>CAYGKX010000579.1:0-2646 GCA_964350225.1 uncultured Rhodospirillaceae bacterium
CATCGTCAAGAACCAGGGCACGATCTTCCTGGGCGGCCCGCCGCTGGTGAAGGCAGCGATCGGCGAGGTCGTCTCCGCCGAAGACCTGGGCGGTGCGGACGTCCATTCGCGGGAAAGCGGCGTCACCGACTACTACGCCCAGAACGACACGCACGCGCTGGGCATGGCGCGGCGTATCGTCGGGCAGCTGAACGGCGTGAAGCGCGTCGCGATGGACGTCGCCGCGCCGGTCGATCCGGTCTACGATCCCGAGGAGATCTATGGGATCGTCCCCAACGAGGTGAAGAAGCCCTACGACGTGCGGGAGATCATCGCCCGAATCGTCGACGGCAGCGAGATGGACGAGTTCAAGGCGCTCTACGCCACGACCGTCGTCTGCGGCTTCGCCCGGATCTTCGGCTATCCGGTCGGCATCATCGGCAACAACGGCATCCTCTATTCGGAATCGGCGCTCAAGGCCGCGCATTTCATCGAACTCTGCAGTCAGCGCGGCATCCCCTTGATATTCCTCCAGAATATCTCCGGCTTCATGGTCGGGCGGAAGTACGAGGCGGGGGGTATCGCCAAGGACGGCGCCAAGATGGTGACGGCGGTCGCGACGACGAAGGTGCCGAAGTTCACAGTCATCGTCGGCGGCTCCTTCGGGGCCGGAAACTACGGCATGTGCGGCCGGGCCTATTCGCCGCGTTTCCTCTGGATGTGGCCCAACGCGCGCATCTCCATCATGGGCGGGGAGCAGGCGGCGAGCGTGCTCGCCACCATCCGGCGCGACAATATCGAGGCCAAGGGCGGCGACTGGCCGGCCGACGAGGAAGAGGCCTTCAAGGCGCCGATCCGCGACCAGTACGAAACCCAGGGCCATCCCTACTACGCGTCCGCGCGCCTCTGGGACGACGGTGTGTTCGACCCGGCGGAAACCCGCATGGTTCTGGGCCTGGGCATCTCGGCCGCGCTGAACGCGCCGGTCGAGGACACGAAATTCGGCATCTTCCGGATGTGAGGCGATGAGCGAGACGACGATCCTGACCGAGGTCGGTGCCAGAGGCGTCGCCCGGATCACCCTGAACCGACCGGAGGTTCACAACGCGATGAACGAGGTGGTGATCGCCGAGCTCACCGAGATGCTCCGGAAGCTCGACGCCGATCCCGGGGTCCGTGTCGTCGTCCTGACCGGTGCCGGCAAGAGTTTTTGCGCCGGCGGCGATCTCGGCTGGATGCGCCGGACGGCCGATCTCGGCTACGAGGAGAATGTCGCCGACGCGATGAAGCTCGGGACGCTTCTCGGCACCCTGAACGACATGGCCAAGCCGACGGTGGCGCTGGTCAACGGCAGTGCCTATGGCGGTGGCGTCGGCATGGTCTCCTGCTGCGATATCGCAATCGCCAGCGAACGAGCGAAGTTCACCCTGTCGGAGGTCAAGCTGGGTCTGATCCCGGCGACCATCAGTCCCTATGTCGTCCGCAAGATTTCCTATTCGGCCGCCCGCCGCTACTTCCTGACAGCAGAGATCTTCGATGCCCAGGAGGCCCGGCGCCTGGGCCTTGTGCATGAAGTGGTGGCCGCCGACGATCTCGAGGCCAAGGGGCAGGAGATGCTCAATGCCCTTGCCTTGGGCGGACCAGAGGCGCAGGCCGCGTCCAAGGAACTGATCTTCAGCGTTCACGAACAGCCCCTCGACCGCAGCCTGATCGAGTGGACCGCGACCCGGATCGCCGAGGCGCGGGCGTCGGGCGAGGGGAAGGAGGGGGCGCAGGCCTTCCTCGAGAAACGGCCGCCGGCATGGCGCCCCGGATGACCGGCAGGAGGCGGGATGCACAAGGTCGACCGCCATTGGATCGCCGCCGTCGTCTTCACCGGCGCCCTCAGCATTCTGATTGCCCTGGCCGTGTCCGATGCGGCGCCGATCTGGGTCGCGATGCAGATTTTGCTGGTCGTGTCCTGCGCCGGCTTTGTCTACTGGATCTTTCCGGGCAGCCGCTTCTTCGCGATCTCCTTCGCGAACTTCATCGCGATCTATGCCTGCTTCTACATCTTCTTCATGGAGACGAATTTCGCCGATGTCAGCCAGTGGGTGGCCTATGTGATGTTCGCGCCGCCGGTCATCGGTTTCGTCGCGGGCGCTTGGTTCAAGCGGGACAGGATTCGGACGATCGTCGAGGCCCGCCGCATCCGCGACGAGCGGCATCTGGGCCATGTCTTCCTGTGGCTGATCCCGATGGTGATCATCGGCGCGTTGACCTTCTCGGTGCCCCAGCTGCAACTTGGCCCGGCAGGCGAGAATGTCGCCTTCGCGGCCGCAATGGCAGCCATTGCCGTGATCGTCTTCATCGTCGCCGGCAATGTCGCGAGCTTCCTGATCGATACCGGGCTGTTGTTCGAAGCCTTCTTCGAGCGGATTGCCCGCTTTATGGTGCCGGCCTTCGCCTTCTTTACCTTCTACACACTGACGGTCATCGTCTTCGCCGCGATCTACCGCATCGTCGACCTGCTGACGCCGACCGTGGATTTCATCATTTCGGGAGAGGGCCGGCACATCGCGTTTACCGAGGCCCTGTATTTCTCCGTCGTGACGCTGTCGACGGTCGGCTATGGGGATATCGTACCGGCGTCGGGTCTCGTCCGGGTGATCGTCTCCCTCCAGATCA
>CAYGKX010000580.1:0-2637 GCA_964350225.1 uncultured Rhodospirillaceae bacterium
GCAGAAGGTCGATTCCGCACTTGAGAAGGTGCTCTTCAGCGGGCCGGCCGACGATCTTCTGGATATCGGCACCGGCATCGGCAGCATCCTCGAACTCGCCGGAGCGCGAGTGAAGTCCGCGGTCGGCATCGATGCGTCGCGTGAAATGCTGGCCGTCGCGCGGCTGTCGCTCGACCGCGCGGGGCTGCGTAATTGCCAGGTTCGGCAGGCCGACATGTACGCCCTGCCGTTTCCGGCCGCGCGCTTCGATCTCGTGACCATGCATATGGTCCTCCACTATGCCGAGGATCCGGGCCGGGCGATCGCCGAGGCCGCCCGTGTCCTTCGCCCCGGCGGCCGACTGGTCGTGGTCGACTTCAAGTCCCATGACAAGGCGTCCCTGCAGACCGAGCACGCGCACCGTTGGCTCGGCTTCGACTCCGCCTCGACCGACCGGTATTTCGACCGGGCGGGCCTCGTTCCCAACACGCCGGTGCAACTCCGCGGTACGCCGCTGACCGTCTGTATCTGGTCGGCGGCGCGGCCGGCCAACGATGCGAGTCTCACAACCGATGACGCGCAGCCCAAGGCTGCGAGGGAGATTTCATGATCGCGAGCCCACCCCGTGTGAGCTTCGAATTCTTTCCGCCCCACGACGAAAAGGGCGAAGCCGCCCTCTGGACCACGATCGGGAAGCTGGCGCCCCTCGACCCGGCCTTCGTGTCGGTGACCTACGGCGCCGGGGGGTCGACCCGGATGCGCACGGACCGCATCGTCCGTCGTATCCGGCGGGAAACCGAGCTGGAGCCCGCCGCGCACATCACCTGCGTTGGCGCCCCGAAAGGCGAGGTCGACGATCTGGTCCGGGGCTGGCACGACGCCGGTATCCGTCACCTGGTCGCGCTTCGCGGCGACGCGCCGCCGGACGCGAACGGTTACAGGCCGCATCCCGATGGCTACGAGAACGGCGCGGATCTGGTCGCGGGCCTGAAGCGGCTGGGCGATTTCGAGATCGCCGTTGCCGCCTATCCCGAGGGCCATCCGGATTCGCCCGACACGGCGGCCGATCTCGACAATCTCAAGCGCAAGCTGGATGCCGGGGCGACGAAGGCCATCACCCAGTTCTTTTTCTCGCCGGACTGCTTTCTCCGCTTCCGCGACCGGTGTGCGGCGGCGGGGATCTCGGCACCCCTCGTGCCCGGCATCCTGCCGGTGACAAACTACGCGAGGGTCGTTGACTTCGCCGGCAAGTGCGGCGCGAGCATTCCCGAGGGGATGGCGGCGCTGTTTGACGGCCTGGACGACGATGCCGAGACCCGCGCGCTCGTCGCCGCGACCACGGCGACCGAACTCTGCCTGACCCTCGCCGAGGAGGGGGTGGAGGACTTTCACTTCTACACGCTCAATCGGCCCGCCCTGACGGCCGCCATCTGCTGGCGTCTCGGGGTGCGACCGCAGACGGAACGGGTGGCGGCATGAGCGACGATCGGACAGGCCGGATCGCCGCACTTACGGAAGCCGCGAAAGAACGCATCCTCCTGCTTGACGGCGCCATGGGCACGCAGATCCAGGCCGAGGAGCTGAACGAGGAAGAATTCCGGGCTAAGCGCTTCGCCGGGCACGGCATGTCGCTCAAGGGCAACAACGACATCCTCACCCTGACCCAGCCCGACGTGATCCGCGGCATTCACGACGCCTACCTCGCGGCCGGCAGCGACATCCTCCTGACCAACACGTTCAATTCGACGACGATCGCCCAGGCGGACTACGGGACCATGGGGGCGGTCGAGGATCTCAACCGCATGGCCGCGCAGATTGCGCGGGATGCGGCGGCGGCGGCCGAGGTACGGGACGGACGGCCGCGCTGGGTCGCCGGCGTCCTCGGCCCGACCAATCGAACGGCCTCTATCTCGCCGGACGTGAACGATCCGGGCTTCCGCAACGTCACGTTCGACGAGCTGTCCGCGGCGTATCGCGAGGCGACAGCCGCCCTGATCGAGGGCGGCGCGGATATCATCCTCGTCGAGACCGTGTTCGACACCCTGAATGCCAAGGCGGCGATCCATGCCGTCCAGGACACCTTCGAGACAACCGGGGTCGAACTCCCGCTCATGATCTCCGGGACGATCACGGACCTGTCCGGACGAACCCTGTCCGGCCAGACGGTGGAGGCTTTCTGGATCTCGGTCCGCCACGCGCGGCCCTTCAGTGTCGGGCTCAACTGTGCGCTGGGCCCGGCGGAACTCAGCCGCTTCGTGACAGAGCTGTCGCGGGTCGCGGAAACGCGCGTCAGCGTCCATCCGAACGCCGGCCTGCCCAACGCCTTCGGCGGCTACGACGAGACGCCGGAGACGATGGCCGCTGCCATGGCCGACTGGGCGGCAAACGCCTGGGTCAACATCGTCGGCGGCTGCTGCGGCACGACACCGGAGCACATCGCCGCCATGCGATCCGCGATCGACGCACACCCACCGCGGGACATTCCGTCCTTCGAGCCCCGGTTACGGCTTTCCGGCCTCGAACCTTTTGAAATGGCCAGATAACAGGACCCATGGACAGAGATACTTTCGCCCACAATACCGACCTCGACCCGGCCGCAGCCTCCGCGCCACCGCCGGCGGAGATGGGTGCGCTCATGTCCGCCTTCGTCAATGTCGG
>CAYGKX010000581.1:0-2635 GCA_964350225.1 uncultured Rhodospirillaceae bacterium
ACATCGAGGCCTACCGCCCCCGGATCGCCGCGCTCAACGGCACGCCGATGTTCCTTCGGTAGGCTGGGTCGCGTCCGTCCTGCGCGGGCCGGCGAGACAAGCCCGCCGCCACCCTGTACCGGCGGCCGGCCGCCCGTTCCCCTACCAGCGTATCTGTATGCGTCCCTGGATGCCGTGGATCTGTCGGTCGCCGGCCCACTCGCCGTTATAGTCGAGCGAGACGGTGACGCCCTGGCTCCAGTCGGCCTTCACGCCGGCGCCGAAGGTCACGATGTTCCGGCTGCCGTCGTCGCCATGGACCGTGAAGGTCCCCGGGATCGGGCTCAGGGACGAGGTGATCGGCCGGGTGTTGTCCAGGACCTCCCGGGCGTAGCCGACCTTCGCGCTCGGCGTCAGCATCAGGCCCGTGCGGACCTGGAACGGCACCGCCGCCCGCACGCCGATCCGGAGACGCAGGCTGTCGTCCGTCCGGCTCCTCACAGAAAGGTTGAGGAGCCCCGCCCCGGTCTCCGTGAAGGCGTCCTGGCGGAGCTGCACCCAGTCGAGCCCGCCCGCGACCTCGAGGGCGACCTTGCCGAGCGAGAAGCCGTAGCCGAGGGTCGCGTGGGCGGCGAGCTGGTCGCCCTCGGTCTTGCCGTTCGCCGTCGAGTTCACCGTCCCGAACTGGAGGGTCCGGTCGGCCTCGATCCAGTTCTTCGAGTAGGTGAAGGACGCGCTCGCGAACCACCGGCTGCCCAGCCACGCCGTGTAGACGCCGACCCCCATGTTCGAGAGGTCGCCGTCCCCGCCGACGCCGGAGAAGTCGATGTTGCTGAAGGAGCCGCCGACCATCACGCCGACGATCCAGCGCTTGGTGATCGCGAGGTCGACGCCCATGACGCCGCCATAGGTCGACCCGCTGTAGCCCAGGTTGGTCGAGGTCCGGTCCTTCGAGAGGAAAGAGCCGATGGCAGACGCCCAGATCGACCAGCCGTAGGGATGGGTGTTGGGCGAGAAGCCCCGGGGCGAGTCGGCGCCCGGCGTCGGGATGGAGTCGGGCCCCGTGTCCGCCAGCAGGGTCGGCGTCTCCGTCGCGCAGAGCGGGCTCGCCGCACCCGACCCACCTATCCCGCTTTGGGCGGCGCAGCGCAGCATCCGGACCCGGTCGTCGACCATCCGGCCATACTGCCGGCCCGTGTCGAAGGCGAAGGTCGTGAAGCTGTCGTAGACCTCGCCCCCGATCTGGTCGAGCGCGTTGGGGCCGGCGGCAGCGATTTCGGTGATCAGGAGGATTGCCGCGTCCTCGATATAGACGCCCCCCGGCATCGCGTAGGAGCCGAAATAGTCCGCCACCGCCTGCTGGTTCGGGGTGAGGCCCGAAAGCGCGGCCGGCGACGTCGCGATGATGACGTCGACATTGTTGCCGGATGCCGGGTCGTCCGGATCGAAGTCGCCCGCATCGTCAACACGGCCGACCCAGGCGAAGGACGAGCCAAGCCCCGCACCCGATACCGATGCTGTATCGAAGATGGTCGGGATCGGATTGTCCGTCGCGATGATGCGGTGCTGCTCGAACGCACCGAAGCTGCTCGACAGGGTGTTCAGCTGGACGTTGCCGAGAAGCGCCGCCGAACCGGTGACGTCCAGGAGGTCAGGCGGCCCGCCCGGCTGCAGGTCGGCCTGAAAGTTGCCTCCTGCCTGCTGGGTGTAGAGGCCTACGAGGTTCAAAGTGCCGGCGTCGTTGAGGCCGTTGCCCGGCGACAGGTTTCCGCCGACGTTGATAATCTGAGTTGTGAGGATGGTGCCTGTGCCCAGCACCGTCCCGCCGTTGACCCGGATGATGAAACTCGAGCCGTCATAAAGCCCGGGACCGAAGACCCCGAGCTGCGACGACCCGGACATATTGGTCTGGGCGTTCGCGTTATACGTGCCGCCGTTGACCAGGAGCCTGCCGGAGGACTCGATGTTCGTCACGTCGAGCGGGTCGTTGCCGGCATTGTAGGTCCCGCCGTCGACTTGAAGCAGGCCGACCCCATTCACTGTTGTCGTGCCGCCCGCGTTGATCGTGCCGCCGTTGACCCTGAGCGTGCCGCCGTTGACCTCGGTCGCGAAGCCGTCGGCGACGTTGAACGTTCCGCCGCCGTTGACGACGATGAGGCCGGAGGCGACGAGGACCGTATTGTTTGCCTGGTAAGTCCCCGCATCCACCTGCACGGTGCCGCCGTTCACCGTCGTCGACCCGGTCGCCGTGTAGAGGCCGCCGTTGACCCTGAGCAGGCCCCCCGTCACGGTCGTCATGCTGACAGCATTCATCGCGCCGGTCGGATTCACCAGGATGTTCCCGCCGGCCACGAGAATCACGTTTCCATTGGCCTGATAGGTCCCCCCGTCGACCTGAAGGCTGCCGCCATTCTGGACGTTGGTGACCCCGGTGGCCGTATAGGTTCCGCTGTTGATCCTGATCCGCCCGCCGTTGTTGACGGTCGTGATCTGCGCCGCGTTGAAAGCGCCGCCGTAGACGAGCAGTTCGACGGACTGGACGAGGACGTTGCCGTTCGCCTGATAGGTCCCGCCATCGACCTGCAACAGGCCGCCCTGGACGAAGGTCGCGCCGCCCGCGGTGTAGGTGCCGCTGTTCACGCGCAGCACGCCGCCG
>CAYGKX010000582.1:0-2621 GCA_964350225.1 uncultured Rhodospirillaceae bacterium
CAGAAGGTCGGGAAGGGGACGTGCCCCAGCTGCTCGTAACCTTCCCGGAAGACCTCCTCGGAATAGGCTAGAAAGCGGCGATAGCCCTCGACGTCGTCCGGCGACAGCGCGGCGATCTGGCGTTCGAGCGCATCGTCATCGTTGTCATAATCGAAGACCGTGCCGTCCTCCCACATCAACCTGTAGAAAGGCGTGACGGGCAGGAGCTCGACATAGTCGGAGAGCCGGCGGCCGGAGAGGGCGAAGAGGGCTTCCAGGCAGGTCGGGTCGGTCACGACCGTCGGTCCGGCGTCGAACGTGAAGCCCTGATCCTCGTAAACGTAGGCGCGGCCGCCGGGCTTGTCGCGCGCCTCGAAGATCGTGGTGTCGATCCCCGCCGATTGGAGACGGATGGCAGCGGCGAGCCCGCCGAAGCCGGCCCCGACGACGGCAGCGCGTACGGTCACGGCCGCGCCTTTCGGGCAGCAGCGGGGGGCATGGCCCGGAGCGCGCGGGAAATCTTCACCGGCGGACGTCCGGCGAGGATGCGCGCCTTGTCGGCGAGGGTTGTCGTCCCGGCGTAAAAGCGCGCAATCAGGGGTTCGGGCAGGCGATAGAAGCGGGCCATGACGTCGATACGCTGCGACGGCGCGGCCGCCAGGAAAAGCATGCGATTGAGCAGACGATAGAAGCCGCGGCGGCGCCACAGTTCCTGAGACAGTTTACGCGTGAGCGCGGCCAGCGGATCAGCGGCAAGATCCGGCGCGGCGACGATCGCATCTGCCAGCCTGACGGCATCGGGCAGCGAATACCCCGTCGTCGGATGGAACAAGGCAGCCCGCATACCCGCCCGGGCGATCCGGCGGTGTCCCGCCTCCCAGAAGGCGTCGATGTTTCCGGCGAGGGCAATCGGAAGCACGCCGCTCTCCTCCCGCTCCACTGCCTCGATGCGCCATCCCGACCCGGCGGCATAATCCGCGATCCGCGCCCGCAGGTCGACCGGGTCGAAGTCGCCGCCGTCGGCATAGTAGGTGTCCTCGATCAGCAGGCTTTCCTCGCCGAGGGGCAGGACATATACGAAGCGGAAGCCGTCGATCTGCTCGACCGTTCCGTCCATCAGGATCGGATGGTCGAGCCCGTGCGGCTCGGCGAGCCGGACTTCCTGGCCAAGGAATTTCTGGAAGCCGAGTGTGAGGTCGGGGCTGTCGATCGCGCCGCGGCCGTCGACCACGGCCGCGGCTTCGAAGCCATCCCCGCCTTCCATCGAGACGCCGTCCGGGCGCAATTCCACGATCCGGGTCCCGGTCACGATCTCGACCGGCGACAGTGTTTCCAGTGCGGCCGCGAAACGATCCGACGGGATCGACCTGTAACCGCCGGAAAGTCGGCGCCGGGCGTCTCCGAAGCGCACCTCATGGGCCGGCCAGCTGTGACCGACCAGGGGGGCAATCCATTCGTTCTGGGCAGCCGTTAGGTCGGTCTCATGGAAAGACCAGGTATGATTCCCGCCGACCCGGACGTCAGCTTCCAGGAGCGCGATCCGCAGATCCGGGCGCGTCATGGCCAGCCGGTAGGCGATCAGCCCGTTGGACAAGCCACCGCCGACGAGGACGAGGTCGTAGAGCAAGGCATCCGTCTCGCTGGGAAGAATCCAGCCTGCCCGATCCGGCGCGACGGAACAAGCCGGGCCGGTTTTCGTTGACAGGTCCGGCCGTCCGTCGCTTAACGGAGGGAAGGATAATTCGGGACCAGGGGGCAGCGTCGGGCGACATGGGCGGAGGTTTTCAACGCGTCTTCATCGCCAACCGGGGCGAGATAGCGGTGCGCATCGCGCGCAGCCTGCGCGCCCTCGGCATCGAAAGCGTCGTGCCCTATCACCCGTCCGAGGCGGATGGTCTCGCGGTTCGCACGGCGGATCGCGCCGTCGAGATCACCGGCGAATCGCCCGTCGCCGCCTTCCTCGACATCGGTCAGATGATCGATCGCGCCCGGGCGGAAGGGGCGGAGGCCATCCACCCCGGCTATGGCTTCCTTGCCGAGAACGCCGGCTTCGCCGAGGCCGTCGCCGATGCAGGCATGGCTTTCGTCGGTCCGGCCCCCGAAGTCATCCGGTTGATGGGCGACAAGGTCGCCGCCCGCGATTTCGTGCGGCAGCACGGATTTCCCGTTGCTCCCTCCGTGACCGAGGCGGAGGCGGGCGAGGCCTTTCTCGCGCGCGCGGCGGAGATCGGCTTCCCCTTGCTGGTCAAGGCCGCCGCCGGCGGCGGCGGCAAGGGCATGCAGATCGCGCGCGACGCAGACGAATTGGCAGACCGGGTGACGACGGCGAAAAGCGAGGCGGGCCGCTATTTCGGCGACGACCGGGTCTATTGCGAGAAATTCATCGAACGGCCCCGTCATATCGAGGTGCAGGTCCTCGCCGACGCCCACGGCACCGTCCTTCATCTGGGCGAGCGGGATTGTTCGATACAGCGCCGCTTCCAGAAGATCGTCGAGGAAACGCCGGCCCCGGGTCTGGACGGCGGTCTGCGCGCCGACATCTGTACCGCGGCGGTCGGGATTGCCCGGGCGTCGGGGTATGTCAATGCGGGTACCGTCGAGTTTATCCTCGCCCCGGACGGCAGCTTCTATTTCCTGGAGAT
>CAYGKX010000583.1:0-2610 GCA_964350225.1 uncultured Rhodospirillaceae bacterium
CACCTCGCAGAAGAGCATGTTCTCCTTGAGGGACCGGCCCGCCCCCGTCGCGCCTGACTTCGCGTCGATGATGATGTCCTCGGCCTCGATCACTCCCGCCGCGACGGCCGGCAGCAGCAGGATCAGCGCCGCGGTCGGGTAGCAGCCCGGACAGGCGACGAGCCGCGCGCCCTTTATCGCCTCGCGGTAATGTTCGGTCAGGCCGTATACCGCCTCCGTCTGGAGGTCGGGCGCCCTGTGCTCGTGGCCGTACCATTCGGCATAGGTGTCGGTGTTGCGCAGCCGGAAGTCGGCCGACATGTCGGCGACCTTCACCCGGGACGGCAGGCTTGCGATGATCTCCTGGGTCGTTCCGTGCGGCAACCCGCAGACGACGACATCGCAATCGTCCCAGTTCGCGTCCTCGACCTTCACGAGGTCCGGCAGGGGGTAGCCGCCGAGGTGGGGATAGACCGCCTCCATCGGCTTGCCCGCATGGCGGTCGCCGGTCATCAGCGAGATTTCGGCGCGCGGATGGGTCACGAGCAGTCGGACGAGATCGGCACCCGTATAGCCGCTCGCCCCCAACACCCCGACCCGTATCTTGTCACCCGCGCTAGACATCGTCCTCTTCCATTCTCGCTGTTCATTGCCGTCGGCGTCGCTTAGATAGTCGCGTCGCGCCGCCCGTCATCCTGCATTTTCCGAAACCCAGCCCCTCCAGACCGGCCGGAGCCCCAGACCGAAATGGCCCGATACAGCGAGACCTACACCATCGCCGCCCCCTTCGCCAAGACGGCGGCGGCGTGCCGACATGCGCTCTTCACCAATCGGTGGAAGGTGTTGCGGGACGACGGCTGGGCCTTCTTCGCCCGGGACCGGCGCGATCTGGTCAGCACCCTGATGAGCTACCCGGTCAAGGTCGCCATCTTTGTCCGTGAGATCGAGGACAGCCCGGACAGCCAGGTCGAACTCCATACCTCTACCTTTGGCTTCGGTCCGATTCCGAAGATGCGGCTTAAGGCGAAGATCGAGCAGATCCAGCGGGAAATCGCCGAGGCGATGCGGGTCGTGCAGGTCGACGACGACGATTAGAGCTGGTTTTTGGCCCGCCGCACGCCGGGCAAAAACGATTGTCTCCCATCCCTCATCGTTCCAGACGCGGGGCTTCGATCCGCGCCTCCATGCTGCAACACCGCTCTGCACGCCAGGGCGCCCTGCTCCGTAAGCAGGGTCAAGGGAGCGTGGGCTTGAAACAGGTTCGAGGAGAGAATGGTTCAGGGTCTGCGCAAGACGATAAAACCTGCCCTGCTGCTGATTGCGGCCGGGCTGGTCCTGTCCGCCTGCCACCGCCATTGGCACCATCGTGGTCATGGTCACGGGCCGGGCTACCACCACGGCAAGAAGTATGGCGACCATCGTGG
This sequence comes from uncultured Rhodospirillaceae bacterium, assembly GCA_964350225.1. Taxonomy (GTDB): domain Bacteria; phylum Pseudomonadota; class Alphaproteobacteria; order Bin65; family Bin65; genus CAYGKX01. The sequence continues at coordinate 1,404 of CAYGKX010000583.1, forward strand.
TCACGGGAAGCACCGCAGGCACGGAGAGCATCGCGGCCGGGGCCAGGGGCGCTACAACTGACGCGGACGTCCCGGGTACCTAGCCGCCGGCACGCGCGAGGGACGCTTCACGGATCTTCGTGATCGAGGCCCGGGGGCTGATGGCCTCCGGGTCGATCCGGAGTTCGATCAGGGCCGTGCGGCCCGACGCCTGCGCCCGCTCGAAGGCCGGATAGAAATCCTCCGTCGTCTCCACCGCCTCGCCATGGGCGCCATAGGCCCGGGCGAGGGCGGCGAAATCCGGATTGTGGAGCGCGGTACCGCTGACCCGGCCCGGATAGTCCCGCTCCTGATGGGCGCGGATCGTCCCGTACATGCCATTGTTGACGACGATCAGGGTAAAGGCCGCGCCATATTGCACGGCAGTCGCGAGTTCCTGCCCGTTCATCAGGAAGCAGCCGTCGCCGGCAAAGCTCACGACCGTCCGCTCCGGATACAGCAGTTTCGCCGCAACAGCAGCCGGCACGCCATAGCCCATCGAGCCCGAGGTCGGGCCGATCAGGGTCCGATAGTCCCGGAAGCGATAATTCTTGTTGACCCACGCGGCGTAATTCCCCGCCCCCGTCGTGACGATCGCGTCGTCCGGCAGGGTTTCCGACAGCCAGGCGACGATCTCGCCATATTGCAGCGGCCCGGGGATCGGCAAGGGGCGGATATTCTCCAGATAGTCGGCCCGCGCGGCGGCGCGCCAGTCCGACCAGGGAACGGACGGCGGCGGCTCCATCGCCGCGGCCGCGGCGGCGAAGCTCTTCATGCCCGAGAGGATCGGCAATTCGGCCTGATAGACGCGCCCCAGTTCCTCCGGGTCCGGATAGACATGAACCAGGGACTGTTCCGGCACCGGCGGCTCCAAAAGGGCGTAGCCGCTCGTCGTCGCCTCGCCGAGCCGTGCGCCCACCGCCAGGACCAGATCCGCCTCTTTGATCCGCGCCGCGAGCTTCGGGTTGATCCCCACGCCCACATCGCCCGCATATTGATCGAGCCGGCTGTCGAAATGGCTCTGGCAGCGGAACGATGCGCCCACCGGCAGGTCGAAGGCACGGGCGAAGGCGCCGAAATCGGCGACCGCCCTTGCATCCCAGCCACCACCGCCGACGATGACGAAGGGCCGCTCGGCCGCCATCAGGCGTTCCCGCAGCCGCGCCATGTCCGCATCCCGGGGTGCGGC
>CAYGKX010000584.1:0-1628 GCA_964350225.1 uncultured Rhodospirillaceae bacterium
GCCGTCGGCGACGGTGAGGGTCGTGCCGTCGATCGCAACGGAGGTTGTCGCCTCGACGTCCGCGGTCGACCCGTTGCCAATGTTCAGGGTGCCGCCCATGACCGTGACGGTCTCGTAGGTCTGCGTCCCCGTCAGGGTCCAGGTGCCGCCGCCAGAGACGTCCAGCACGCCGAAGTTGGTCACGGCTCCGGCATCGAAGGTGCCGGTGCCGGCGCCGGTCAGCATGATCGTGTTGGTGCCCGCCCCGCCGTCGATGGTGCCGCCCACGGTGATCGTGCTGCCCGTCGCGATCGACAGCGCGTCGTCGTCGGCGCCGAAGGTGATATCCCCTGTCACCGTCAGGGTTCCGAGAACGCTCAGGCCAACCCCGGTGTCGCCGCCCGCGATCGAGCCGGCGGAAAGCGTGCTGCCGCTGTTCACGGTGACGGCCGTGTCGTCCAGGGTGACGGCACCGCTCGCCGTAAGGCTCCCCGTGCTTCCGTTGCCGATGGCGAGGGTGCCGCCGGTCACGTCGACAGTGGTGAAGCTGCCGGTGCCGGTGAGGGTCCAGTCGTCGCCGCCCTCGATTGTCAGGGTCTCGAAGTTCGTCTGGTCGTCAAGGTCGAAACTGCCGGTACCGGTACCGCTGCCGGTCAACGTGAACGCATCGTTCGTCCCGTCGCCGCCGTCGATCTGCCCGGTCAGGGTCAGGGTCGCCCCGGCATCCAGGGTGAAGCTGTCGTCGCCCGATCCCAGGTCGATGGTGGTCGCGGAAAGGGAGGCGCCGGTGCCGACCGAGATCGCGTCGGTTCCGTCCGACAGGCTGATCGTTCCTGCCGACGTGACGCTGCCGCCGTCCGCGATGATCAGGCTGTCGGCGTCCGTATCGCCGGCGATGCTCCCGGCTGTCAGCGAACTGCCGTCGTTCACCGTGACGCTTGTACCGTCGATCGTGACGCTGCCGCTGGCCTCCAGGGTGGCCGCCGCGCCGTTGCCGAGAATGAGGCCGTCGTTCGCAATCGAGATCGTCGTGAAGCCCGTTCCGGTCCCGGTCAGGGTCCAGGTGCCGCCGCCGGTGATCAGGAGCGTCTCGAACTCGGTCTGGTCGGACAGGTCGAAGCTGCCGGCGTTCCCACTGCTGCCCGTCAGGGCCAGAACGTCCGTGTCGGCGCCGCCGGCAAGCTGGCCCGAGGTGAGGGTCAGGGTGCCCAACGCGTTCAGGGTAAAAATATCCGCCCCGTCGCCCATGTCGATGGAGGCCGCGCTGACGGTGGCACCGGCACTGACGATGAACTGATCGGTGCCGCCTGCGAGGGCGATGCTCCCGGTCGAGGTCACCGAGGCGCCGGAGAAGAGATTGAATGTCTCCGCGCTGCCGGAACCGACGATGCTGCCGGCGGACAGGGTACTATCGGTGAAGAGGGTTACGGCGACGTCGCTGAGGGTGACCGCCCCCGTCGCGCCCAGCTGGTTGGTGGCGCCGCTGGCAAGGGTGATGTCGCTCGACGTGACGTCGATGGTCGTGAAAGCGGTGCCGGAACTGGAAAAGGTCCAGCTGTCCCCGCCGGTGACCGTGAGGCTCTCGAAATTCGTCTGGGAGCCGAGATCGAAACCGGGTGTACCGGAGCCGCTGCCAGTCAGGTTCAGGC
>CAYGKX010000584.1:1638-2599 GCA_964350225.1 uncultured Rhodospirillaceae bacterium
GGGTGGAGCCCGCGCCCACGCTCACGCTGTCCGTGCCGGCGCCGAAATTGATGGCGCCGGTTGAGGTGACCGATCCACCGTCCGCGATCGCAAGGGAGACGCCTGTGTCGCCGCCCGTGATCGACCCGGCGGAGAGGCTGCTCCCGCCGTTCACGGTGACGGTCACGTCGTCCAGCGTGACGGCGCCGCTCGCCGTGAGGCTGCCGGTGGACCCATTGCCGATGGCAAGGGTGCCGCCGGTGACATCGACGGTCGTGAAGCTGCCCGTCCCGGTCAGGGTCCAATCGTCCCCGCCGGAGATCGACAGGCTTTCGAAATTGGTCTGGTCGCCGAGGTCGAAGCTGCCGGTACCGCTCCCGCTGCCGGTCAGGGTCAGGCTGTCGACCGTCCCGTCGCCGCCGTCGATCTGCCCTGTGAGTGTCAGGGTCGCGGCGACATCGAGAGAGAAGCTGTCGTCACCCGCGCCCAGGTCGACGGATGTCGCCGACAGGCTGGCGCCGCTGCCGACCGAGACGCTGTCCGTTCCGCTGCCGAAGGTGACGGCACCGGTCGAGGTGACGCTGCCTGTGCCCAGGACATCGAGGGTGACGCCGCTGTTGCCGCCCGAGATCGACGCAGCAGAGAGGCTGCTGCCGTTGTTTACGGTGACGGTCGTGTCGTCCAGGGTGACGGCGCCGGTCGCAGTCAGGCTGCCCGTGGACCCGTTGCCAATGGCGAGGGTGCCACCGTCAATGTCGACGGTCGAAAAGCTGCCGGTGCCGGTCAGCGTCCAGTCGGCTCCGCCGGTAATCGACAATGTCTCGAAGTTCGTCTGGGCATCCAGGCTGAAGGTCCGGGATGCGCCGCCGCTGCCGGTCAGGATCAGGCTGTCCGTGTCGGCCCCGCCGTCGATCGAGCCGCTCAGGGTCAGGCCCGAGGACGCATCGACGGAGAAGCTGTCATTGCCGGCGCCGAGGGTGCT
>CAYGKX010000585.1:0-2594 GCA_964350225.1 uncultured Rhodospirillaceae bacterium
CCTGTCCGGCGGCGAAGCCCAGCGGGTCAAGCTCGCCAAGGAATTGTCGCGCCGGGCGACTGGCAAGACCCTCTACATCCTCGACGAACCGACAACCGGCCTGCATTTCGAGGATGTCCGGAAGCTTCTGGAGGTACTCCACGAACTCGTCAAGCAGGGCAACACGGTCATCGTGATCGAGCACAATCTGGACGTGATCAAGACAGCCGACTGGATCGTCGATCTGGGTCCGGAGGGCGGCAATCGCGGCGGCCGCATCGTGGCCACCGGCACACCGGAGGATGTGGCGCAGGTGGCCGAGAGCTATACCGGCCAGTTCCTGGCGCCCTATTTCGAGGGGGCGGCGAAGAAGCGGGCCTAGGGCCGGCATCTCTGCGGCAAAGCTGCGCAGGACGATCGGCGCATCGACGGAATAGGCTCCTGTCTGTTCCTGGCAATTGCGAAGCCGGTCGGCGTCAGCCATGACCCACACCACCCTGAACAGCGCCGTCGTCATCGGGATTGCGCTCGTTACCACCCTGATCCTCTTCCTGCCGCGGGTCGTGGGGTCGCCGGTCTGGCGCGCGACGGTGACCCCGCTCGCGTCGATCATCGGCAGCGGCTTTCTTATCCTCGGGCCCCTGCTGCAGCAGACCTACGGCGCCTATGCCACGGTTGCGATGGCAGCGCTTTGCCTCGTCGCCTTTGGCTTCGGCAGCGCCATCCGCTTCAACATTCTCGCGCTTGTCGACGGTGCCCTGCCCGGCCGTGTCGCCCGGCGGCTCGACCGGATATCGGCCTGGGCGCTGGCCTTCGCCTATATCGTCTCCGTCGCCTACTACGTGAGACTGTTCGGGTCCTTCGCGGTCGAGCTCACCCCCGTCAACGACGTGCTTCACGCGAAGCTGGTCACCACCGCCCTTCTCGCCGCTATCGGCCTCTATGGTTTCGCGCGGGGACTGCGGGCGCTGGAGCACCTGGAAGAAATATCCGTCGGACTGAAGCTCGGCATTATCGCCGGCCTGATCGCCGGGCTCGCCTTCTACCTGGCCGAGCGCGCGTCGGGCCCGGGACTGCCGGCCCTCGATCACCCCGAGATCGGCTGGCGCGCCGTGCTGGTTGGCTTCGGCCTCCTGATCACGGTCCAGGGGTTCGAGACGTCGCGCTACCTGGGCGCGGCTTACGATGCGGAAACGCGGGTGCGCACGATGCGCAATGCCCAGCTTATCGCTTCCGCGATCTATGTCGTCTTCATCGCCCTCGCGACCGTCGCGTTCGCCGGCGAGGACGTGCAGATCACCGAGACGGCGGTCATCGACCTGACGCGGGTCGTCGCGCCCATCCTGCCCATCCTCCTGGTCGTCGCCGCCCTCGCTGCCCAGTTGAGTGCCGCCGTTGCGGACACCAACGGCGGCGGCGGCTTGGCGGAGGAGGTTACGGGGGGACGGCTGAAGGCCTCCGTTGCCTATCTTGTCCTGACCGGTGCAGCCATCGCGCTGGTCTGGTTCGCGAATGTCTTCGAAATCGTCAGCTACGCCTCCCGCGCCTTCGCGGTCTACTATGCCCTGCAATGCGCGGTCGCCACCCTCCTGTCGTGGCACCGCTCCCGTCGTCTCGGCGGCTTCGTCCGGACCGTCCTCTATTCCGCAATGACGATCCTTTCGATCGCGATCGCCGCGGTCGGTATCCCGGCCGACTAGGGCGCCGTCGAGGGGGCATTGACTGTCATGCCTCGCGTGCGACCATTGCCGGATGGACGAACCCCGCGCCCCGCACCTTCTATCGCCTGCCAACGTCAACGAGGATTTCGACACCGCCTTCCGCTGGATGGCCGACTGGTTCGTGGCCGAAGCCTGGCGGCATGAGAAGCCCCAACCCCTGATCGCCGAGGCCTGCGCCCGACTGGTCGCGGCGGGGGTGCCGCTCGATGTCTTCAATGTCTGGATCCTTACCCTTCATCCGGACTATTTCGGCGTCTCCCACAGCTGGGATCCACGGACAGGCAAGGTGCAAACCGCCGGCGGCTCGCACGACCAATGGGACCAGCCCTACGTTCGGGAAAGCCCGCTGAAGCCGGTCCTGACGGGTTCAGCGGCGGTGCGCCGGCGTCTCGACGATCCAGCATGGCCGCGGGATTTCCCGGTCCTCGCGGACTATGCCGAAGCCGGTATGACCGACTATTGCGCCATGCTGCTGCCCTCACTGGGGCAGGAGCCACACGCGATCTCGTTCGCCACGCGACGTCCCGGCGGCTTCACCCTCGCGGAACTTTCCCTGATCGACCGACTGCTGCCCTACATGGCGCGACTGACGGATATTCAGGCGCTGAGCTACATGGCGACGACCCTGCTCGACACCTATGTTGGCCGGAAATCCGGCGCGCGCATCCTCAACGGTAGTATCCGGCGTGGCGCGGGCTCGACCATCAACGCCGTTATCTGGCTGTCCGACCTCCGCAATTTCACCGAATTGAGCTCGACCCTGCCGCGGGACGAGATCATCGACCTCCTGAACGCCTATTTCGACTGCCTCGGCGATGCGGGCGAAGATGCGGGTGGCGAGATCCTGAAATTCATCGGCGACTGGATGCTCGCGATCCAGCCCCTGGCCGAACC
>CAYGKX010000586.1:0-1307 GCA_964350225.1 uncultured Rhodospirillaceae bacterium
GATCTGCATGCGGACATGGGCATGGCGGGACGCCGCGAAGAGGGTCTCGACCAGTTGCCCCCGGCCCGCCGGCTCGAAGAGGCGCCGCGGCAGCCAGCGCGACTGGTAGGTATCGAGGAATGCCGCCACCTCCTCGTCATTGCCGCCGACCCAGAAATGGTTCGGCCTGGCCTCGGGCCGCGTGTCGACCTTCATGAAGCCGGGCTCCCGCCGTTCCCAGGCCGCCGCGTTCCACACGTCCCGGAACGGCGTGGTCAAAAAGGTCAGGCGCGACGAGAAATCCTTCGGCCGCGCCGCGAGCCCGTCGAGGAAGGGCTTCCAGACCGCTCGCGCCTCTTCCTCCGTCAGATCGAGATAGGTCATGAAGAAGTCGAGGCTGTTGTCGCCTCGGACGGCGATCTGCTCCCCCCATGTCGGATTATTGAGCCTGTCGGCAAAGAAGGCGGCGAAGCGGCCGATGAGATCCTTGAAGGCCGCATCGTTCGCCGCCGAGATCCGGCCGCGCATCAGGCCAAACAGCCGTGGCATTTCATGAGCCATCAGGGTGACGCGGGTGACGATCCCGAAGGTGCCGCCGCCGCCGCCGCGCAGGGCCCAGAAAAGGTCCGGGTTCTGCCGTTCGTTCGCGATGCGCACCTTGCCGTCGGCCGTCACGACCTCGAATTCCAGGACGCCACCGGCGCCGGTTCCGAAGCGCTTGGTGAAGCTCCCATAGCCGCCGCCCTGGAGGAAACCGCCGGCCATGCCCACCGTCGTGCAGCCGCCGCCCTGGATATAGCGGTTATTCTGCGTCGCGAGGGTATAGCCCTCGATCCAGCGCGCCCCGGCCTGGGCGGAAACCGCCGGCCGCCCGGCATCGGACGCTGGCGCCCCCGCGATGCGGAAGTCCGGATGGTAGGTCACGTCCCGCATCTTACCGGTCCAGACGAGAAGAGAGTTCGGCGCGCAGTTCCGGCCCTTGTAATCGTGGCCGGCCCCCTTGACGACCAGCTTGACGCCCGTCTCCCGCGCGAAATCGACCGCTGCCGCGACGTCTGCCGCCGAGGTCGCGGCGACGGCATACGGGCTGACCTCCGCCGTCCAGGCATCGAGCCAGCCGGTGCATTGCTGGGCCCAGGGCTGCTCCTGGATCCAGAAGGGATTGTTCATTGCATCGAGGGTCGCACGGCAGTCCGGCGACAGGGGCGGCTTCGTGCAGGACGCAAGGGGCGAGGTCAGCTTCATCAACCGCCCGCCCACCTTGCGGGTCAGCGCTTCCCAGGCGGCGGCGTCCGGCCAGACGGACGTGGCGCCAGCAGGTGCGGCCA
>CAYGKX010000586.1:1317-2592 GCA_964350225.1 uncultured Rhodospirillaceae bacterium
GACTTCCCCGAAAACGGTCCGCTCATGCTCCGACGCCTCACGACCGTCGTCGCCAGCAGGTGCGGCCACACGCAAACCGGCGCCACCCACGACCGCCGCCGCGCCGGACGCCATCGCCGCGCCGTTCAGGAATCGTCGTCTCGACAGGGCCATACCGATGTCCTCCTCGTCTCCCCGACCCCATTCAAGGGCGAGAACAAGAAGGAGGCGTTAACCCCCTGCGGCCTTCCGGGGTCGATGTGCCGCGAAAGGTGGTGGGCCTACGCCGACCGACGCTTGGCCGCCGCCAGCTTCACCGCCTTGAGAACTTCCGGGTAAGTCGCGCAGCGGCACAGGTTGCCGGACAGATAGTGCCGGATGTCGTCGTCACTCGGATCCGGGTTCGTGTCGAGCAGCTGGCGGGTCATCTGGATGAAGCCCGGAGTGCAATAGCCGCACTGGAAGGCGCTGGCCTCGATGAAGGCCTCCTGCTCGGCGCTCAGCTTGTCGCCGTCCGCGACACCCTCGATGGTCCCGACCTCCGTCCCGTCGGCGAAGGCCGCGAGATAGAGGCAGCCGGAGACGGCCGTGCCGTCTACCGTGACCGTGCAGCAGCCGCACAGGCCCTGGCCACAGCTTTCCCGGCTGCCGAACATACCGAAACTCTCCTGCAGCACCTCGGTCAGGGACTGGTGGTTCCGGACCAGCGCCGAGACGGGCTGGCCGTTCAGGGAAAAGCGGATAACGCGATCTGTCTCGGCCATGTCAGTCGTCCTTCAGGGGGGTGCCGGCGGCGGCGCGCAGAGCGCGGAAGATCGTTTCCGCGCGGATCGGCATTTCGGTGATGCGTACGCCGACCGCGTCGTCGATGGCGTTGGCAATGGCGGGCGAGACGCCGAAGGTGCCGGATTCGCCGACGCCCTTGGCACCGAAGGGACCGCCATGCTGCACGGCATCGACCGTTTCGCCCGTCATCACGCTGGGCAGGTCGAAGAAGCCGGGGATCTTGTAGTCGGCCAGGGAGGGGTTGGTGAGCTGTCCATTCTCGAACTCCAGCCCCTCGGTAATGGTGAAGCCGAGCTGCATGACGGCGGCGCCGGTGATCTGTGATTCGACGATCTTCGGATTGATCGGCGTGCCGACGTCGCAGACATTGATGAGACGCAGGATCTTCATATGCCCTGTTTCGGTGTCGATCTCGACCTCGACCCCGGCGCCGCCGACCATCCAGAACGGCGTCGCATTCGTCGACTGCCCGGTCTCGTAGTTGGGCGGCGTGTAGGTCGGCTTGTAGCT
>CAYGKX010000587.1:0-2567 GCA_964350225.1 uncultured Rhodospirillaceae bacterium
TATATGGGGATGGTGCGCCAGTGGCAGGAGCTGCTGCATGGCGGGCGCTATTCGGAAAGCTACATGGAGAGCCTGCCGGACTTCGTGAAGCTGGCCGAGAGTTTCGGCGCCGTGGGCCTCCGCGCGTCCAAGCCGGAGGAGGTCGACGGGCTGATCCAGGAGATGATCGAGATCGACCGCCCGGTCATCGCCGACGTCCTGGTCGACAAGGCCGAGAACTGCTTCCCGATGATCCCGTCGGGCGCCGCCCATTTCGAGATGCTGCTCGGCCCCGACGACCAGGCGGCGAAGCCGATATCCGAGGAAGGGATGGTGCTGGTATAGGGCTTGTGTTTGCTGCCGCGCGCGGCGCGGCGGTCCCCCTCATCCTAACCCTCCTGAGCCTGTCGAAAGGCCCGTAAGGGAGAGGGGTTCCTGTCCGGATCGTCGTTTTCCTCCTCCCTCTCCCCTCGGGGAGAGGGCCGAGCTGATAGGGGATGGGACGCGTACCGGCCCGTGCCGAACCGCACACACGACAGAAGAAGAACGAGAAGAACAATGACCGAGAACGAGCCGCAGGAGCGGCATACGATTTCCGTCCTGGTCGATAACGAGCCGGGCATCCTGGCGCGGGTCGTCGGCCTCTTTTCCGGCCGCGGCTACAATATCGAAAGCCTCACCGTCGCCGAGGTCGATATCGAGACGGCGCTCTCGCGCATCACCATCGTGACGACCGGGACGCCGATGATCATCGAGCAGATCAAGGCGCAGCTCGACCGGCTGGTGCCCGTCCACACCGTAACCGACCTGACCAAGGCCGGCCCCCATGTCGAGTGCGAACTGGCGCTGGTCAAGGTCGCCGGCACCGGCGACAAGCGGGTCGAGGCGCTTCGCATCGCCGACATTTTCGGTGCCCGGGTCGACGACACGACCCTCGAAAGCTTCGTCTTCCGGCTCGACGGCCAGACCGAAAAGGTCGACCGCTTCATCGCCCTGATGCGCCCGTTGGGGCTCGTCGAGGTCGTGCGCACGGGCGTCGTCGCCATCCGGCGCGGCAAGGAGAAGATGTAGGTCCCCGCCCATGCCGAGCCATCGCGAGAAATGCCAGCGCTTCGTCGAGCTCCACGCGGGCCCCGGCCTGTTCGTCATGCCCAATCCCTGGGACGCCGGCTCGGCGCGGATCCTCGCCGGGCTCGGCTTCGAGGCGCTGGCGACGACGAGCGCCGGGGCGGCCTTTTCGATGGGCTATGTCGACGGGGCGGTCGGGGTCGACGACCTGCTGGAGAATGCGCGGCAGATCGTCGAGGCGGTCGACCTGCCGGTCTCGGCCGACCTGATGGACTGTTTCGGCGCGACGCCGGAAGCCGCGGCGGGGACGATCCGGCGCGCGGCAGAAGTCGGTCTCGCCGGCTGCTCCATCGAGGATGCGCGGACCGGGCCGGAGGGTGGCATCCGGGACCTCGGCGAAGCGGTCGAGCGGGTCTCGGCGGCCGTCGAGGCGGCGCGCGGGCTCGGCCATCCTTTCGTCCTGACCGCCCGGGCGGAGAACTACCTGCATGGCCGGCCGGACCGGGACGACACGATCAAGCGGCTGCAGGCCTTCGAGGCGGCGGGGGCGGACTGCCTCTATGCGCCGGGCCTCCCGGACCTCGAGGCGATCCGCGCGGTCGTTTCAGCGCTTGCAAAACCGGTCAATGTCGTTATCGGTATCGGCGCCCTGCGCCCGGCCCTCTCGGACCTGGCCGCGGCGGGGGTGCGGCGGGTCAGCGTCGGCGGCGCGCTCGCCCGCCTGTCGCTCGGCTCACTGATCCAGGCGGCGACGGGCATTCGCGACGACGCACGGTTCGACTATACCGACCGGGCCGCCAGCTTCGCCGAGGTGAATGCCTTCATGCGGAATTCCGACGGCTCCAACTGAGCCGTCCCATCAAATGCCGGCGGCCTCGGGGCCGCAAGACCGGCAGAGGACCATAGAGGAGAGTGCGCCCATGCGCGTGTATTACGATCGAGACGCCGACGTTAACCTGATCAAAGGCAAGAAGGTTGCCGTCATCGGCTATGGCTCTCAGGGCCATGCCCATGCCATGAACCTGCGCGACAGCGGGGTCGCCGAGGTTGCCATCGGCCTGCGCGAGGGCTCCGGCTCCTGGCCGAAGGCCGAGGGCGCCGGCTTCCAAGTCATGACCCCGGCGGACGCCGCCAAGTGGGCCGACCTGGTGATGATGCTGACGCCGGACGAGCTTCAGGCCGACATCTATACGGACGAGCTTCGGGACAACATGAAGGACGGCGCGGCGCTTCTGTTCGCCCACGGCCTCAACGTCCATTTCAACCTGATCGAGCCGCGCAAGGACATGGACGTCCTGATGATCGCGCCGAAGGGACCGGGCCACACTGTGCGTTCCGAGTACCAGCGCGGCGGCGGCGTGCCCTGCCTCATCGCGGTCTCGCAGAACGCCTCGGGCAACGCGCTGGAGCTGGGCCTGTCCTACGCCTCGGCGATCGGCGGCGGCCGGGCCGGCATCATCGAGACCAACTTCCGCGAAGAGTGCGAAACCGACCTCTTCGGCGAGCAGGTCGTGCTCTGC
>CAYGKX010000588.1:0-2564 GCA_964350225.1 uncultured Rhodospirillaceae bacterium
GACGGGACGCCGGTGCTGATCGACTTCGGTGCCGCGCGACAGGCCCTCGGCCAGCATTCGCGGTCGCTCACAGCGATCATCTCGGAAGGTTACGCACCCTACGAGCAGTATGAGAGCGAGGGAGAACAGGGCCCCTGGACCGACATTTACGCGGTCGGCGGGGTGCTGTACCGCTGCGTCGCCGGGAGGCGGCCGACCGACGCCCCGGCACGGGTCTCGGCGATCATGCGGGGCCGGCCGGACCCGCTGGTGCCGGCAGCCGAGGCGGCTGGCGGGAACTACAGCCCCGCCCTTCTCCATGCCATCGACACGGCACTCTCGGTGCGCGAGACCGAACGGCCCCAGAGCGTGCACGAACTGCGGGAGCTGATGACGCCGACCCGGCTCGTCGCCCGGCCGGCAGGGGCGAAGGCCGCCGATCCGCCGCGCGCCGCGCCTGCCCCCGTGAAACCGGCGCCCGCAAAGCCCGCTCCGGCGAGCCCCGCAAACGCCGCCAGGACCGTCCCGGCCCAGCCGAAGTCGCCGGCGTTACCGGGAGAAGAGCCTCCTGCGGCGCCGCCCCCCGGAAATGCGCCGGGCAAGGACCCCAAGACGACGGGGCAACAGACGGCGCAGCTCATGCTGATCCTGCTGTTCTCCACCCTCGGTGCGCTGGCAGTCCTGGCGGTGGTCTTCCTGTCGCTGGAGTAGGACGGGCCCTTCGTCGGCACGCGCCTGGGCCCAAGCTTTCACAGCGTCCGTCCCCTGTCTGGACTTCCGCGGGGCCGCCTGCCCTTTTCGCCCTCCATGCCTGCGCGCCATTCGTGGCTTGACAGGATAATCATTAGGAGTCCTAATAAAAGAAACGGCAAGAGGCCCCTATGGCATCTCCAGGCGATATCGACGCGCGCCTTCTTCACGGTCTCGACCGCCTGTCCCGCGTATTGCGCCAGGACCGCTGGTCGGAGGCGGGTGAGGACAATCTCCATCCGACGCAGAAAGCGATCCTCGACCTGGCCGAGCAACGGGCCCCCGAGAAGCTGCGGCCGACGGACGTCGCCCGGCATCTTGGTGTCGCGCTGCCCACCGCGACGGATTCCATCAATTCCCTCGTCGCAAAGTCGTTCTTGAGGAAAGGGCGGCATCCATCCGACCGACGGGTCGTGCTTCTGGAACTGACGGCTCGGGGGCGACAGGCCCTGGCGGAGCGTCGAGGCGACTCGGCGGCCGGACGCGCGCTCGCCGGCCTGTCGCTCGTCGACCGGATCGACCTGCTCGAGATCGTCAGCAAGCTGATCAGGCACTTGCAGATCGCCGGGTCCATTTCACCTCAGCGGCTGTGCCTGACGTGCCGCTACTTCAAGCCCTATGCGCACGCGAGCCGTGCTGCGCCTCATCACTGCGAATTCGTGGACGCCCCCTTCGGGCCCGCCGATCTGCGGGTCGACTGCGGCGATCATGAAACGGCGGAGCCGGGACACCAGGCTGCCACCTGGGCCCGTTTCGACCTTCTCTCCGCCACCCCTCAAGCAACCGAGACAGGAGAAGACCCATGACCATTAGAATAAGGAGTGCCCTTGCGGGCCTGCTGCTGATACCGACGGCCGCCGGCTCGGCCGCGGCTCATGAGATCAGGAGCGCGCCGGACGCCAAGGTGCCGACCGCCGTTGACATCACCCGCGCCGCCGCGACCAGGGATGGGCTAGTGAGGACATTCGTGATGGAGGGAGCGGGTACGGCGGGCAGCGCGAAGCCGAAAGCCGCCGGCCGCCTCCCCGGCGCTAAGGTCGACGCCTATGTCTGGCCGACCAAGCTGGACCCGTCGGCCGTCGGCTTCGCGAAGGGCAGCGGCATCCTGGCGCTCGCCGTCACCGCTCACCCCGATTTCGACGACACGCCCCTCTTCGACGAGAACGGCGACGGCGATCCGAACAACGACGGGGCGGACTGGCATTCCCACTGGGTCGTGTTGACCGCGGACAAGGCCTGCGCCGGCGGTCTCAAGGTCCGGGACATCTCGCCCGGGAAAGCGGTATTGCCTGCGACGGCCCCGGGTCTGCCGATCGCCCTCGACAGTCCCGGTATGAGCCCGATCCTCAAGGGCGCGAGCGTTCGGATCACGGTCCCGGTCAAGGGCGCGGCCAATGTCGCCTTCGACGCCGTCGCCGCGAAACTGCAAGTGCACGGACAAGGAAAGACGCCCCTCCTGTGCGTCACGGGCGTCTACAAGGTCGCTTCGGGCAACCTGTCGCTCCCCGGCGTGATCATGCTGCGAAAGTAGGCCGAGGCGGTCGGGTCGGAAGGCGATGCGTCCGGGAGGTGCCGGGTCCGCGTCCGACCGAGACGCAAGGTGCGGTGGACCGGGCACTGCCATGCCCGGCCCACCGGTCTGCTACCCTCTTCAAGCAACCAAGAAGGCGGCGCCATTATGCGCCAATCGGCGGGCACCTGCCAAACGAGCGCGCCTTCCGAGGGGTTCCCGGTCCCGGCCAGCCGCCGTGGCCCGGGGGATCAGTCCCTTCGGTCCAGCTCCTTCGCCCGGTCGCCGCCGGCCACCGAGTACTGCATCGCGACGTTCCGGGTTT
>CAYGKX010000589.1:0-2558 GCA_964350225.1 uncultured Rhodospirillaceae bacterium
TGCGAAACGCTTCTTCGGCGGCGACTTCCGCGGACGCATCGCCCTGACGGGGGGCCTGGGCGGCATGGGGTCGGCGCAACCCCCGGCGGTGTCGATGAACGGCGGCGTCGCCCTCGTCGCCGAGATCGACCCTGCCCGGATCGCCCGCCGCCTGGACACCGGCCATCTCGACCGGGCCTTCGACGATCTGGAGGAAGCCTGGCGGCATTGCCGGGAACAGGCGGCCCGCGGCGAACCCGGCGCCTATGCGATCTGCGCCAATGCTGCCGACGTATGCGAGCATTTCGCCCAATCGGACGCCGAGGGACGGCCGGACTGCGTGACGGACCAGACGTCGGCCCACAACCTCCTCCATGGCTATGTCCCATCGGGCCTGTCGATCGACGAGGCGCGCGCGCTCCGCGAGAACGACCCGGACAGCTATCTGGAGCGCTCCAGGGAAACGGTGCGACGGCATGTCCAGGCGCTCTTGACCCTGCAGTCACAGGGCGTGCCGGTCTTCGAGTATGGCAACGACCTGCGGGGCGCGGCGTTCGACAATGGCGTCGAAAACGCCTTCGACGTGCCGAGCTTCATGCCCCTGTTCATCCGGCCGAGCTTCGCCCGCGGTCGGGGGCCGGTCCGCTGGGTGCTGCTGTCGGGCGACGTCGAGGACCAGAAGGCCGCCGACCGGGCCGCCATCGAAATGTTCCCGGACGACGACCTGCTGCAGACCTGGCTGCGCATGGCGCCGGACCGGGTGCCGCTCGAAGGACTGCCGGCGCGTACCTGCTGGCTGGAATATGGCGCCCGGCGAAAACTGATGCGCCGGCTTAACGAGATGGTCGGCAGCGGCGAGATATCCGCGCCCGTCGCCGTCACCCGGGACCACCTCGATTCGGGCGCCTGCGCCTTTCCCCGCCGCGAAACCGAGGCCATGCCCGACGGGTCGGACGCCATCGGCGACTGGCCCTATCTGAACGCGATGCTGAATGTCGCGGGGGGTGCCGACATGGTCTCGATCCACCAGAATGGCGGCGATATCGGGGGGTCCATCTCCGCCGGGGTGACGGTGATCCTCGACGGCGCGGACGCGACGGCGGAGCGGATCGACCGGGTCTTCACGACAGACCCGGGCATCGGCGTCGTGCGCCACGCCGACGCGGGCGTGCCGGAAGCCGTCGATTTCATGGCCCAGTCGGACATCCGGGCGGGATTCGTCAAATGAGCGCCGCGGACGGTACCCGGGCGGACATGCCCCTGACCCATGTGCCGCGGGACCCGTTCCTGAGCTTCATGGCCCAGCCGGTCGAGACGGACCTCTCCCGGCTGGAGGCCGATTTCGCGATCCTCGGCGCGCCTTTCGGCTCGCCCTACCACATGCAGGGCGTCGCGTCCGACGCCGCCGCCGCACCCGCCGCGGTGCGCGAACGGTCGCACCGCTTTGGCCGCATGCTGGGGCACTACGACTTCGACTTCGACGGCGAGCTTCTCGCCGGGCAGGACGTGCGCATCGTCGACTGCGGTGATGTGACTGCCGACCCCCGGGACCTGGAGGGGAACAAGGCGCGGGTGACGTCGGCGGTACGGACGATCCTCGACCGCGGCGCCGTGCCGATCGTTCTGGGCGGCGACGATTCCGTGCCCACCCTCGCCATCCGCGCCTACGAGGGGCGCGGCCCGATCACCGTCCTGCAGTTCGACGCCCATCTCGACTATCGCGACGAGGTCAACGGGATCCACGACGGCTATTCCAGCCCGATGCGACGGGCGCGCGAGATGCCGTGGGTCGAACGGATCGTCCATGTCGGGCTGCGCGGCCTTGGCAGTGCCCGCCCTGTGGATGTCGCGGACTCGCGCGCCGCCGGCAATCTGCTCTTCCCCGCGAAACAGGTGTTGCGGGAGGGGCCGGGCTGCGTCGTCGACGCCATCGCTCCAGGCAGCCGCGTCTTCATCACCCTGGATTGCGACGGCTTCGACCCGTCGGTGATGCCGGGTACCAGTTGCCCCATGCCGGGCGGCCTGAGCTACTGGGACGGCGCGGACATCATCGCCGGGGTCGCGGAAAAGTGCGAGGTCGTCGGCATGGATTATGCCGAACATTTTCCGTCGCTCGATCTCCACGGCATCACCGGACTCGCGCTCGCGCGGCTGATCGCCACCCTGATCGGCTCGATGGTCCGCAAGGAGGGATGAGGCGCGGAAGGATCGAACCCCGCCTGTATGTCAGACAGGCCCGCGCGATACGGCGGGGACAGGCAGCCGGGTCCGGCAAACGGGCGGGGTGGCGGCGGGAATAATTTCGGGTCGGGCTCACGTTCTCGGAGGTTGAGGATGAAAACCATCAAGCATCTCGTCGGGGCCCTGGCGGCCGCCGGTCTCTTGGCTGGCACCGCCCAGGCTCAGGACACCATCAAGATCGGCTTCCACGCACCTCAGACCGGCTTCGCGGCCGCGGACGGAAAGTCGGCGCTGCTCGGCGCCCAGCTCGCGGTCGACCAGATCAACGCGGCGGGCGGCGTGAAGGGCAAGAAACTCGCCCTCGTCGTCTACGACGACCAGGCGCCGCCTAAGAATGC
>CAYGKX010000590.1:0-2547 GCA_964350225.1 uncultured Rhodospirillaceae bacterium
CGGCGGCGACTCTTCTGGATGGCCATGGCCGCGACCATGCCCACCAGGGCGAAGACCGCTCCCGACGCTCCCAGGCTCCGGAAATCGCTCTGGTGGGTGAGCACGCTGGTCACGTTGGCGAAAGATCCGGCCGCCAGGGCGACGGCGGCCGCGAGGGACGTCGACGCCAGAAGCAGATTGAACCGTTTCATTCCTTCCTCCCTGGTTGTTGCCGGGCCGGCGGAAACCGATGTCCCGCCGCCCGCTCGCCGCGGATGCCTAGCCGAGAAGCCTGTCGAGCTTTCGCGACACCCAGCGCACAAGTCCCGCCACACCGAGTGGCATGAAGTACATGGCAAGTATAAGAATGATACCGTAGATCGCCCAGGGCGCCGCCTTGGACACCTCTTCGGCGAAATTGGGCACGAAGACCATGAAGAGGCCGCCATAGATCGCGCCGGAGACGGACGCGAGCCCCCCGACCACCACGCCCACCAGCATGGCGATGGACAGGAAGAGTTCGAAACTGTCCGGCGCGACATAGGCGATGGCGCACGCACCGAGGGCGCCGGCGACGCCGGTGTAGAGTGCCGAGACGCCGAAGGTCGTCGCCTTGATCATGGCCGTGTTCACGCCCATCGTCTCGGCCGACATGTGATGGTCGCGGATCGCGATCATGGCACGGCCGATACGCCCGCGCACAATGTTGCGCCCGGCCCAGAACATCAGCACCAGGACAAGAAGGACGAAGAGATAGAGCCACTGGTCCTGCGTCAGAGGCAGGCCGAAGGGCACCTCCGGCTTGTCGAGCGTGAGGCCCTGGACGCCGCCGGTCCATTCCTCGATGGGGCTGAAGCGCAGGAACTGCGGGATGACGAGCGCCAGTGCCAGGGTCGCGAGAGCGAGATAGAGGCCTTCGAGACGAAGCGCCGGCAGCCCGAACAGAAAGCCGACGGCGAAGCAGACGATTCCCGAGATCGGCAGGGTCGCCCAATAGGGCCAGCCGGCCGAATCCATCAGGATCGCCGCGACATAGGCGCCGATGGCGTAGAAGGCGCCATGGCCGAGCGATATCTGGCCGTTGTAGCCGGTCAGCATGTTCAGCCCGAGGAGCGCGATGGCATAGATCATCGCAAGCGTGAACTGGAAGGTGGAGAAGCCGCTGACAACGAAGGGCAGCCCCACGGCGACGACGGCGACCAGAAGGGCGACGACGAGCCGCCGGGCGTTGCCCCGGGCGGGCGCTGCCGGAAGTCCGGCCTTGAGGGTGGTGTCCTGCGCCATCGCCTATACCCTCTGCACGATCGTCTTGCCGAAGATCCCGTTCGGCCGGATCGTCAGCACCCCGACGATGAGGAGGAGGGCCACCGCGAGCTTGAGCTGCGTTCCCACGACAGGGACATAGGTGCCCACCATGTTCTCGATCACGCCGACCGCAAAGCCGCCGATCACCGCGCCATGGGGGCTGGAGATGCCGCCCAGGAGCGCGCCCGCGAAGGCATAGATCAGGACGGCCGCCATGAGGTTCGGGTCGAGCTGCAGCTTGGGCGCGACCATCATGCCGGCCGACGCGCCGATGGCCGCCGCGAGCCCCCAGCCGAGCGCCAGCATCCATCCGACCCGGATCCCGACCAGCCGGCTCGACGTCGGGTTCTGCGCCGCCGCCCGCATGGCGAGACCGAGCGGCGTGAAGCGGAAGAAGACGAAGACGAACGCGAGGACGACCAGGGTCACGCCGATCGCGCCCAGTTCCTGCAGGTTCACGCCCTGTATGGCGCGGTCGGGAAACGGACTGGGCATGATCTTGTTGGTGTAGGTCCAGATCCAGCCCGCCACGCTGTTCAGGATGACCAGAAGGCCGATGAAGATGATCACGACCGAGAGGACCGGGGCGTTGCGCGCGGGCCGGATAACAAGCCGCTCGATCAGAATGCCCGCCGCGAAGGAGATCGCGAGGGTGAGGAAGAAGGCCGCCCAGTAGGGAATGCCCTGCTGGATCAGGGTCCAGGCGAGATAGGTCGAGAACATCGCCATCTCGCCCTGGGCGAAATTCACGAGCGCCGTCGCCTGGTAGATCATCACCA
The DNA here is from genome assembly GCA_964350225.1 of uncultured Rhodospirillaceae bacterium. Classification (GTDB taxonomy): domain Bacteria; phylum Pseudomonadota; class Alphaproteobacteria; order Bin65; family Bin65; genus CAYGKX01. Next base: position 2,064 of record CAYGKX010000590.1, read on the forward strand.
GGGCGAGCGCGAGGCTGGCATAGATGCCCCCGACGGCGAGACCGGCCAGGAGCTGCTGGATGAAAAGGTCCATCTGTCCGCCGCTCCCTTTCTAGTAGCCCAGATAGGAGCGACGGATGGCCTCGTCGCTCGACAGTTCGCTCGCGGTTCCGGACATGACGACCGACCCCGTTTCCAGAAGATAGGCCCGGTCGGCCAGCCCCAGGGCCAGCGAGGCGTTCTGTTCGACCAGCAGCATACTGACGCCTTCCTCCTTGTTCACCGTGCGCATGATCTGGAAGATCGCCTTCACGACCAGCGGCGCGAGCCCGAAAGAGGGTTCGTCGAGCACCAGGAGACGCGGCCGCAGCATGAGCGCCCGGGCGATCGCGAGCATCTGCTGCTCACCGCCTGAAAGGGTTCCGGCCTGCTGGTCGCGCCGTTCCTTCAGGACCGGGAAATAGCCGTACATCCGCTCGAAATCCTCGCCGACGCGGCCCCTGTC
>CAYGKX010000591.1:0-2536 GCA_964350225.1 uncultured Rhodospirillaceae bacterium
GAACCAGAGTACGGAAAACAGCCATTTTCGAACCTCTTACGTTGACCCTCTATTTACGAGATTCCCGGTTAACGAACAAGGAATCATACAGGAGTACGACGACACCTATGGCAATCGTGCTGTCTGCCACGTTGAAAGCCGGCCAGGAATATGCGCCGGCATGGAGATAGACGAAGTCGACCACGGCGCCGAAGCGGAACCGGTCGACGACATTGCCGATGGCACCGCCCAGGATCAGGCCGATTCCGACGGCGGGCAGGCGCCGGTCGAGCCGCGCCAGCCAGATCAGCATGCCGAGCGCGATGGCAAGCGCGATGGCGATGAGAATCCAGCGCATGGCCGGGGCACCGGTGTTGAACAGCCCGAAGCTGACGCCCCGGTTCCAGACCAGAACGAGATCGGCGAAGGGCAGAACCTCGATCCGCCGCGGCGGGTCCATGAGGTCGAGGACGATCAGCTTCGTCGCCTGATCGGCGACGATGCAGACCAGCGCGACGATCAGGCCGAGGCGGAGGACAGGCCGCATTCGGCGCTATCAGGCCGCGGCCGGCCGGGCATGATCGACGGCATCGGCGCAGCGGTTGCAGACACCCGGCCGATCGGCGCGCGCCCCCACTTCCGGCAGCACCTTCCAGCAGCGTTCGCACTTGTCGCCCTCGGCCGCCAGAACCTCCGCTCCGACCCCCGGCACCTCTGGCAGGCCAAAGGCGTCCGCGCCGGGCTCGCCATCCGCGAGTTCCACGCCGGAGGTGATGCAGATATCCGCCCATCCCTCTTCCGCCAGCAGGTCCCGGTAGTCTTCCGACAACCACACCCGGGGCCGGGCCTCGAGGCTCGCGCCGATCCGCTTGTCCGCCCGCGCCTGCTCCAGCGCACCGGTCACGACCCGCCGGACACGGCGGACCCTGGCCCATTTGTCCGCAAGCGCCTCGTCGCGCCAGTCCGCCGGGATCTCCGGGAAGGTGCGCAGGTGGACGCTCTCGGCGCCCTCCGGCGGCGTCTCCCAGCGCGCGAGCCAGGCCTCCTCCGCCGTGAAGCAGAGGACAGGCGCCAGCCAGGCAGTCAGACAGTTGAACAGCGCGTCGAGGACTGTCCGCGCGGCCCGGCGGCGCGGGTCGTCGGCCCGGTCGCAATAGAGCGCGTCCTTCCGGATATCGAGATAGAAGGCCGACAGTTCGACGGCACAGAAATTGTGCAGCTTGATGTAGAAGTCGTGATATTCGAGCGCCGCGTTGGCGGCCCGCAGGTCCCGGTCGATCTCCCACAGGCGGTGCAGCACCCAGCGGTCGAGCTCCGGCATCTCTGCCGGGTCCAGCCGTTCGGCCTCGTCGAAGCCCGCGAGATTGCCCAGGATGAAGCGCAAGGTGTTGCGCAGGCGGCGATAGCTGTCGGCCTGCTGCTTGAGGATGCCCGGGCCGATCCGCTGGTCCTCGGTATAATCGGTCGTCACGACCCAGAGGCGCAGGATGTCCGCGCCATACTGCTTGATGACGTCCTGGGGCGCGGTCGTGTTGCCGAGGGACTTCGACATCTTCCGCCCCTCCTCGTCCATCGTGAAGCCGTGGGTCAGCACGATGTCGTAGGGCGCCCGGCCGCGCGTGCCGCAGCTTTCGAGGAGCGAGGAATGGAACCAGCCGCGATGCTGGTCCGTGCCCTCGAGATACAGGGTCGCGGGCCAGCCGAGCTCCGGCCGGTCTTCCAGCACGAAGGAATGGGTCGACCCGCTCTCGAACCAGACGTCGAGGATGTCGTCGACTTTGTCCCAGTCGTTCGGATTGTAGTCGTTTCCGAGGAAACGGGCCGCCGCGTCCTCCTGGAACCAGGCGTCCGCGCCCTCGACCTCGAAAGCGTCGAGGATGCGCCCATTGACCGTCTTGTCCTTCAGGACCTCGCCCGTCTCCTTGTGGACGAAGACGGCGATGGGCACGCCCCATGCGCGCTGGCGGGAGATGACCCAGTCCGGACGGGTCTCGATCATGCCCTGGATGCGATTCCGGCCGCTTTCCGGCACGAAACGGGTGTCGGAGATGGCTTTCAGCGCCGTCTTGCGCAGGCCATGGCTGTCCATCGAGATGAACCACTGGGCCGTGTTGCGGAAGATGAGGGGCGCCTTGGACCGCCAGGAATGAGGATAGGAGTGGGTCACCCGGCCGCGCGCGATGAGCGCGCCGGTCTGTACCAGGAGCTCGATCACCGACTTGTTGGCGTCGCCCTCCTTGCCCTTCCGGTCGAAGACACGCCGGCCGGCGAGCAGCGGGACATGGTCGTAATACTCGCCCTCCTCGCCCACGGTGTGCGGCACCTCCGTCATGCCGACGGCGGCGAAGAGATCGCGGTTGTTGACGAAGCTGATGTAGTCGTCCGCACCGTGGCCCGGCGCCGTGTGGACGAAGCCGGTGCCGGCGTCGTCGGTGACATAGTCGGCCGCGAGCATCGGCACGTCGAAGTCCCAGTAGCCATCCGCGCCGTCGAGGCCCCGGAAGGGATGGGCGCAATGATAGATCTTGTCTGGGTCGACGTCGCGCACCCGCTCGTA
>CAYGKX010000592.1:0-1458 GCA_964350225.1 uncultured Rhodospirillaceae bacterium
CGGGTCGAGGCCACGGGGGTGGTTCCAGGTCATGCCGCGAAGCCGGATCACAGGTTGAATTCTGCACGGATCGGAGCGGAATGGGCACCCACGCGCGGCGCGGCGGCGCTGCTCCGGGGGCGATGGCCGTCGAAGGTGAGTGGCGCGCGGGTGGTGTCGATGCGCACGCCATCTTCGCGCGTCACGGTCTGGAGCATGTCGAGCGCGGCGAATCCGGGGCTTTCCAGAAGCGCGTTCCAGTCCAGCACCTCGGCGCACCAGATGTCGGCGGGCTGCAGGATGCCGAGCCAGTGGCTGACCGACTCGCCTGCGACACGGCTTGCGATCAGGTCCCTGAGGGGGTCGCGCCGGGAGAAGCCCGCGGCCGGGTCGGCTGCGGCCTCCACCAGTTCGGGCAGGTCGAGGAGCTGGCCGAGCCGGTCGAGCGGGGTCATCGCGATGGCCAGCCAGCCGTCCCGAGCCTCATAGACGCCGTAGGGCGCGGCGAGATAGGCATGCGCACCGCGCCGTGCCGCCCGGCGGGGCGGGCGACGGCCGTCGTTGAGATGCGTGGTCAGAACCTCGAACTGCAGGTCGACCAGCGCCTCGAGCAGGCTGGTCTCGACCAGCCGCCCGCGTCCGGTGACGCCCCGGGCCACGAGCGCCGAGAGTATGCCCTGGCTGAGGGCGACGCCCGCCATCATGTCGGCGATCGCGAGGCCCATGGGGACCGGTCCGTGATCCTCGTCGCCGGTGAGCCACATGACGCCGGACCGGGCCTGGGCCAGCAGGTCCTGCCCCGGCAGGCCGACCCACGGGCCGGTCGTGCCGTAGCCGCTGATCGAGCCGTAGACGATGCGCGGATTGATCTGGCGCACGCTCTCCCAGTCGAGGCCGAGACGGGCGGCGACACCGGGACGGAAGTTCTGGATCACCACGCCGGCATGCGCGAGGTACGGCCCCGACAGGAACTGGCTGAGATCGACGACGAGAAGGCCGGAAAGCGGCGGACCGTCTTCGGACTGGTTCATCTCGGTTTCTGGCTTACGCATATATGAAGAGTTCATTCATATCAGTTGGATGTCAAGCGGAGCCGCTGGCCGCGGACGCGGCCGGCGACGGTCTCCGCCGGCGGATTTCGATCCGGTCAGGGTGTCAGGACGATCTTGCCCGATGCGCCGCCGGACAGCATCAGCTCCAGCGCATCGGCGCATTCGGCGAGGGGCATGACGGCGCCGGTCAGGGCCTCGAAATCGGTCTCTCCGGACTCGATCATCCGGACGGCCTCTTCGAACTCCGCGTTGAACTGGAAGGAGCCCGTGACCTCGATCTCCTTCAGCATGACGAGGTTCAGGGCTACCTCTGCCGCGGCGAGCTGGATGTTGCTGAGGATCGCGACGCGCCCCTTCTGGCGGACCGCGCGCAGGGCCTGGTTGAACGCGGATTTTTGACTACCTCCATTTGAGGAAAACCCGTTGC
>CAYGKX010000592.1:1468-2534 GCA_964350225.1 uncultured Rhodospirillaceae bacterium
GATCGCGCCGCTTGCTTCGACCACGACGTCGAAGGCGCGGTCGATATCGGCCTCGTCGAACTGGCCGGGGACGAGGCCGGTGGCGGCCCCCGCCGCCAGTCCCGTCTCCACCGCTTGCGGGCGCACGTCGAGGCACGAGACCTCCGCGCCCCTGTAGGCGGCGCCGGCGATGACGAGCAGGCCCATCGGACCGCAACCGGTGACGAGGACGCGGTCGCCGCTGCCGACGCCACCCTTGTTGAGGGCATGAAGGGCGCAGGCGAGCGGCTCGGCGAATGTCAGGTGCCTTGCGTCGATGCCGTCGCGGACCGGTCGGCATTGGGCGGCGGGATGGTCGAAGACCTCGCGGAAGAACCCGTCGAGATGCGGCACCGTCGTGGCCGAGCCGGGAAACTTCTTGGCGGCGCAGAGGTTCACCTCGCCCCTCTGGCAGGCCGGGCAGACGCCGCAGTTCATGATCGGGTTGAGCGCGACGAGCTGGCCCTCGGCGAGGCCGGTCCCATTGGCGTCGATGACGAAGCCACAGGCCTCGTGTCCCAGCGTGACCGGGTTGCGCAGCTGGAAGCCGGCATTCGCGAAATGCCGGTAGTAGTGCAGGTCGGTGCCGCAGAGGCTCGCGGCGCCGAGGCGGAGACGGACATGCCCCTTGGGTATCGTGTCGGGCAGCGTGGCGTGCTCCACGTCGATGGTTCGAGCGGCGACGAGTTTGGTTGCGAGATGCGTCATGATCAGAATCCGATGGCAAAGCCGCCATCGACGGGCAGATTCACGCCGTTGACGTAGCCTGCCTCGCCGGAGGCGAGAAAGTGGATGACGTTCGCGATGTCTTCGGGCGTGCCGAAGCTGTGCGTGGGGATGCGTCCCACGATCTTGTCGCGTCGGGCGGGGTCTTTTTCCAGTACGGCGCGGGTCATCTCGGTGTCGATGAAGCCGGGACTGACCGCGTTGCAGCGAATGCCGAAGGCGGCGGCATCGACGGCGACCGAACGGGTCAGGCCGACGACCGCCGTCTTCGCGGTGACGTAGGCCGCCGCGGAGGGCAGGCCGAGCAGCCCGCCCATCGAGG
>CAYGKX010000593.1:0-2522 GCA_964350225.1 uncultured Rhodospirillaceae bacterium
GGGAGTGATCGAGGCCGAGGACATCATCATCGACGCGAAGTCAGGCGCGACGGGCGCCGGCCGGTCCCTCAAGGAGAACATGCTCTTCTGCGAGGTGGCGGAGGGGATCCATCCCTATGGCGTCGCGAGCCACCGCCACGCGCCCGAAATCGAGCAGGAAATCTCGGTCGCGGCGGGGAAGGATGTGCTCGTCAACTTCACGCCCCACCTCATGCCGATGAACCGGGGAGAGCTCCTGACCAGCTATGTCAGGCTCGCGAATGGCGCGACGGTCGAGGATCTCCGCGCGGCGCTCGTCGCCCGATATGAAGACGAGCCCTTTGTCCGGGTGGCACCGCAGGGGATGGCCCCGGCGACCCGGCATGTCCGGGGCTCCAACCATGTCATTCTGGGTGTCTTCAAGGACCGCCTGCCGGGCCGGGCGATCCTGGTTTCGGTGCTCGATAATCTGGTCAAGGGATCGAGCGGCCAGGCGATCCAGAATATGAACCTGATGTTCGGGCTGCCGGAGACCATGGCGCTCGAACAGGCTCCGATGTTCCCCTAGGCGGCTGGCGGCATGGCGACCCTCATACCCTTCAAAGGCAAGGCTCCGGACATCGGGGAGGATGCCTTCGTGGCGCCCAACGCCGTCGTCATCGGTGACGTCGTACTCGGGTCGCGCACATCCATCTGGTACGGTTGCACGATCCGTGGCGACGTGAATTACATCCGCATCGGCCGCAGCTCCAACATCCAGGACAACAGCGTCATCCATGTCGACAGCGGAAAGTTCCCGACCATCGTCGGCGACGACGTGCTGGTCGGCCATATGTGGCTGTACACTGGAGGACGGCACCTTCGTCGGCATGAATTCGACGATCATGGACGGCTGTGTGATGAAAAGCGGATCGATGCTCGCCGCCGGATCGCTTCTGACGCCGGGCAAGGTCGTGCCTGCGCGCCAGCTTTGGGCGGGGCGCCCGGCCAAATTCATGCGCGAGCTCTCGGACGAGGATGTCGCACGATTCAAATGGGCGACGGACCATTATGCGGATCTCGCCCAGGCCCATATCGCGGCCTGCCGCGATGCGGGTGTCTGACCCAGCCCGATTTCGTCAATTTGGCGCCTGGCGCCGACCCGGAAAGGAACTACGCCCATGACCACCGACCTGCCGGCCGTCGATTTCACCCGCCTCGGACCGCCCGAGGGTTTTCGCCTCGTCGTGACCGGCGGCTGCGGCGGTATTGGCCGGCGCCTCGTCGAGGTCGCGATCGACAGCGGGGTCAAGGTCGCGGTTCTCGACCTGCCGGCATCGCTCGACCGTCACGGTGTACCGGACGGGGTGCTGGGCGTCGAGATGGACGTGAAGGACGACCGCAGCACCAGTGACGCCTTCGCCGCCGTCGGCGAGGCCTGGGACGGCGCCGTCGACGGGCTCGTCCATCTTCCCGGTTTCATGAACGCGAACGCGGCGCTGGACGACCTTTCGATGGAAACGATCGACGAGGTCCTCTCGGTGAACCTCCGTTCCGCGTTCCTCGCCACCAAGGCCGTCCTGCCGATGATGCGGACGGCGGGCGGCGGGGCAATGGTCTTCGCCGCCTCGGGCCTCGCGACCCTGGTGGAGAAGGGGACCGGCACCTATTCGGCGGCCAAGGCGGGGATCATCGCGCTGGCGAAAGGATTGGCAAAGGAGAACGCACCGGCCATTCGCGCCAATTGCGTCGCGCCCGGGGCGGTCGACACGGCCTTCCTCCGCGGCGGGACGGGGCGTGGCGGCGACGAGTCGAACGAGGCCCATTTCACCAAGGACTTGGACCAGTCCAAGATGCTGGCGACCATCCCCCTGGGCCGGATTGCCGTGGTCGAGGACGTTGTCGGCCCGATCCTTTTCCTCCTGGGAGACAAGTCCCGTTTCATGACGGGACAAACCCTCTACATCAATGGCGGTCGCCTGATGGTGTAACCGCCGCGGCCTAAACCCCCGGCGGGCCCTTTGGCCGGCGGTAGATCATGTGGTGGCCCAGGCTGTCGCGACCGTCCATCCGGTAGGGCGAGATGTAGTCCAGGACCTCGGTGTTCCAGGTCGGGCTGGCGGAGGTGAGGATGACCTTCTTGCCCTTTACCGTCACCACGATCCGGGTCTCCGAGAGTGAACCCTTCTGGCCGAAACAATCGTGCCGCTGGCGCGAGACACCGCTGTAGGTGTTGGCGCCTGTCCGCTTCTCGATCACGACCCACTGCTTGTAGCGGCAGCCGGACGTCTTCCATTTGAACGGATCGACCGTCCAGTCGCCCATCAGGTCGATCTTGTCCTGGGCGTGCACCGGGGACGGAGCGGTCGCCATGCCGAGCGACAACCCAATGACGAGAAGGACAGTGACCGGGTGGCCGCGCAGGCGCTGGATGAAAAGTGCCATGGAATGTGATTGCCGCTTTCTGGTTGGAAGGCCCCGCGCCCCTTGTTACGCCGCGGGGCCCGGCGGCGTGTAACAGAAGGCGGTCGCCCGCCGGCCTTCGCTCACTCCCCGGCCTTCGC
>CAYGKX010000594.1:0-2520 GCA_964350225.1 uncultured Rhodospirillaceae bacterium
TGGCCGGCGAGACGGTGACCGAAAAGACCGACTGGTACACCCTGGTCGAGGCCCGGGCCCACCTGCTCCCCTACACCAAGCCGCGCCCGGAGGTCTGCGTCGCCAGCACCTTCACGCCGTCCGGCGGCCGGCTCGCCGGAAAATACGGCCTGGGCATGCTGTGCGTGGCGGCGACCAGCCCGCAGGCCTTCGACGTTCTCGACACCAACTGGCAGACCGCCAACGAGGTCGCGGCGGAGCACGGCAACACGGTTGAGCGCTCCGCCCTTCGCCTCGTCGGCCTGACCCATCTCGCCGAGACGCGCGAGCAGGCGATCGAGAATGTCCGCTTCGGCCTGCGCGACTGGCTCGACTATCGCCAGTCGATCAACCCGACCATCGTCCGCAAGACCCGGGGCGACGACTTCCACGGTCTGGTCGAGGCAATCACCAAGGACCATGGCGCGGTCATCGGCACGCCCGACGACGCCATCGCCAAGATCGAGGAACTCTACGCAAAGCAGGGCGAGTTCGGTGCCTTCCTGCAGGTAGCCCATAACTGGGCCGACTTTGAGGAGACCAAGCGCTCCTACGAGCTCTTCGCCCGCTATGTGATGCCCCATTTCAACCAGGCCAACCGAAACCGCTACGCCTCCTTCGACTGGGCCGTCGAGCACGGCCAGGAATTCGGAACCCGCTCCGCCAACGCCCAACGCCAGATGATCGAACAGCATGAAGCCGAGCGGAAGGCGAAGGCGGGGAAGCCGAAGGCGGCGGAGTGAGGATTTGCCGGATTGGCGCGCGTCATCCCATCCTTCGACAGGCTCAGGATGAGGGGCGCTGTCTCGAATCCATTTCGAGGATGAGGGATGGTGTCTCGAATCCAATTCTTGATGAGGGGCGTTGCCTCCTATCCGGTATCGAAGCTCCAACCTCACCCTGAGCCTGTCGAAGGGTCGGAAGTCGGGCGCGGCGTCCGATCCTTCGAGACGCGCTTCGCGCTCCTCAGGGTGAAGGGGTGTTACTCTGATGAATCTTCTGACTTCATCCCGAAGAGGCGGCGCCAGCCGCCCTCTCGAAGGATGGGTTGACACGCACCCAACCCTGCCGCACATCGCCACTACAGGCCGACCATGACCGACCGTCCCGCCACTGCCGCCGACCTCCTGCTCGCCCGCCTCGCCGCCGGCGGGGTCGAATATCTCTTCGCCAATGCGGGAACCGATTTTCCGTCGATCGTCGAAGCCCTGGCCGACGGCGCGCCGGTCACGCCGATCATCTGCCCGCACGAGAATGCGGCGGTCGGCATGGCCCACGGGTACGCGATGGTCACCGGCCGTCCCCAGGCCGTGATGGTTCATGTCAGTGTCGGCACGGCGAACGCGATCTGCGGCCTGATGAACGCGGAGCGGGAGCAGATCCCCATCGTCATGATGGCCGGCCGGACGCCCGTCCTCGAGGCCGGCAAGCCCGGCAGCCGCTCGCTCAACATCCACTGGGCGCAGGAAATGTTCGACCAGGCCGGCATGCTGAGGGAAGCCGTCCGCTGGGACTACGAACTGCGCGACGCCGGCCAGACGGCAACGGTCGTGGACCGGGCGCTCGCCATCGCCCGGAGCGCCCCGGCCGGACCCGTTTATCTCGCCCTCCCCCGCGAAGTGCTGGCGGCAGAGGCGGACATGGCCGACGCCGGTGCCCCGCCAAGCCAGTCACCAGTGGCGCCCGGACGCCCGGATCCGGCGGACATTGACCGCGCCGCGACGATCCTCGGCGCAGCGGAGAAACCGCTGATCGTCGCCGCGTCCGCCGGCCGCGACCGGGCCGTCGTCGGGGCGCTGGCCGCCTTCGCCGACCGCCATGCCATTCCGGTGGTCGAGTACCGCCCGCGATACGTCAATTTTCCGGCCAGCCACCCGATGCATGCCGGCTACGAGGTTTCCCCCTACCTCGCGGAGGCCGATGCGGTCGTCCTCCTCGATTGCGACGTGCCCTGGATCCCAGGGCGCGAGGGACCGGCACCCGACGTGCCGGTCATCCAGATCGGCGCCGACCCGCTCTTCGCCCGCTACCCGCTGCGCGGTTTCCGCGCCGACGTGGCGATCGGCGCCGGCATCCCGGCGACCCTCTCCGCTCTCGATGCCGAGATGCCCCATGACGAGGCCAGGATCGGTACCCGGCGCGGCGCATTGCGGGAGCGGCATGAAGGGCAGAAGGCAAAGGCCGCCGAGGCGCTCGTCCCCGCGCGGAACGGTGTCATGACCTTCGCCTGGGCGACGAAGTGCCTGGGCGAGGCAGCGGGTCCTGAGGCAACCTTCGTGAACGAATATCCCATGGTGCGGACCGCGTTCGACATCGACCGCCCCGGCGGCTGGTTCGGGTCGAGCCCCGCCGGCGGCCTCGGCTGGGGACTGCCGGCAGCGCTCGGCGCCAAGCTTGCCGACCCGGATCGCCTGACGGTCGCTGCCCTCGGCGACGGCTCCCACATGTTCGCGAACCCGGTCGTCTGCCATCAGATCGCGGCCGCCTATGGCCTGCCGATCC
>CAYGKX010000595.1:0-288 GCA_964350225.1 uncultured Rhodospirillaceae bacterium
GATCCGGCAAAGGCCGCGGTACGGCAGGTCAGCCTGTCGAACGACGACGAGTATGTCGTCAATCACGTCATCGACCTCGAGGACGACAGCGTGCGGGAGAGCCGCACCTTCCGGGCGCTCATCACCGACCGCGTCTATCAGCGCGGGGACGGCCTGGTCGTCGAACGCATCCAGCCGGAACGGCTGCGGCTTCTATGGCCCATGGTTCCGGGCAATACGGCGACGTCGACGGGCCGGACCTATTTCGGGCGCGGCAGGACCGAGAGGATCGCCGCCAGGAACCTGCGC
>CAYGKX010000595.1:298-2514 GCA_964350225.1 uncultured Rhodospirillaceae bacterium
CCGTCTTCAAGATCCTTCGGCGCGAGTGGCTGACCGTCCCGGCGGGGACGTTCGACACCATCGTCGTCAACCGGGTTACCACGCAGAAGAACCTGCGCGGCGTTGTCACGGTCGTATCCGACAAGACTTACTGGATCGCACTCGACATCCGCTGGCTGATCCGGCTGGACACGGTGAACACCAAGCCGGGTCAACCGGCCGAGCGAGCCAGCCTCGTCGCTATCCGGGTCGTCCGACCGGTATCCCAGATGGCGGCACCGGCGAAGAAATAGGGACTACTCGGCCGCTTCCGCCTGGCCGCCGACGGCAGCCTCGATGGCGGCGATCGCCGCCGCGGCCTTGGCCGGATCGGGGCCGCCTGCCTGGGCCATATCGGGGCGGCCGCCCCCGCCCTTTCCGCCCAGTGCCTCGGAGCCAAGTCTCACAAGGGCCACGGCGTCGAAACGGGCGGTCAGATCGTCCGTCACGCCGACCACGATGGAGGCCTTGCCCTCCATTCCCGTGACCAGCACGACGATGCCGGAGCCGATCTTCTTCTTCAGGTCGTCGGCCATCGGCTTCAGATCCTTCGGCGGCACGCCATCCAGCGCCCGTCCGGCAAACTTGACCCCGGCGATCTCCTTCACCTCGGGGCCCGCCCCGTCGCCACCGCCGCCGGAGGCAAGGGCCCGGCGCGCATCGGCCAGTTCACGCTCCAGCCGCTTGCGTTCCTCGAGCAACTGGGCCACCCGGCCCGGAAGCTCCGCCGGCCCGGTCCTCAGGGTCGCGGAGACCGCCTGGAGCGCCTCTTCCTCGGCGCGCACATGGGCTTCTGCCGCCGGACCTGTCACCACCTCGATACGCCGGACTCCGGCGGAGACGGCGCTTTCGCCGACGATCTTGAACAGACCGATATCGCCGGTGCGGCGCACATGGGTGCCGCCGCACAATTCGGTCGAATAGTAAGGCCGCTGGTCGTCCGGTCCCATCGAAACGACCCGGACTTCCTCGCCGTATTTCTCGCCGAAGAGTGCCAGGGCGCCGGCCTCGATGGCCTCGTCGGGGGTCATGAGACGGGTCAGGACGTCGCCGTTGCCGCGCACACGGGCGTTAACGTCGTCCTCCACCGCGCCGATCTCCTCCGGCGTCAGGGCGCGCGGATGGGAAAAGTCGAACCGCATCCGGTCGGCGCCGACGAGCGAGCCCTTCTGGGTGACATGGTCGCCGAGGACGCGGCGGAGCGCCTCGTGCGCCAGATGGGTAACGGAATGGTTGGCCCGGATCCGGGTCCGGCGTCCGCCGTCGACGATCAGATCGACCGCGTCGCCGACGGCGATGGGGCCGTCGGAGAGGCTGCCATAATGCACATGAAGATCGCCGGCCCGCTTGACCGTGTCGCGCACCGCCATCTGTGTCCGGTCGTGGGCGACGATCGTTCCCGTGTCGCCGACCTGGCCACCGCTCTCGGCGTAAAAGGGCGTCTGGTTCACGATGAGGGCGACATCGTCACCGGGCCCCGCCTCCGCGACCTCCTTGCCATCTTTCACGATGGCAACGACCTGCCCTTCGGCCCGTTCGGTGTCGTAACCCAGGAACTCGGTCGCACCCAGGCGATCGCGCAGTTCGAACCAGATACGGTCGTCCGCCTGTTCGCCGGATCCGGCCCAGGCCTTGCGGGCCTCCGCCCGCTGCCGCTCCATCGCCGTATTGAAGCCGTCGACATCGACCGCGACGCCCCGCCCCCGCAGGACGTCCTGCGTCAGGTCGAGGGGGAAGCCATAGGTGTCGTAGAGCTTGAACGCCACGTCGCCCGGCAGCTTGCTGCCCTCGCCAAGCGTCATCGCGGCTTCCTCGAGGTGGCCGAGGCCGCGTTCGAGGGTCGCCTTGAAACGGGTCTCCTCGAGGTTCAGGGTCTCCGTTATCAGCGCCTCAGCGCGGTGCAGTTCGCCGAACTGGGTGCCCATCATCTCGACCAGCTGGCGGACGAGCCGCCACATCAGGGGCTCGGTCGCGCCCACCATATGCGCATGACGCATTGCGCGACGCATGATGCGGCGGAGGACATAACCCCGCCCCTCGTTGGACGGCAGGACGCCATCCGCGATCAGGAATGCGGATGCCCGCAGGTGATCGGCGATCGCCTTGTAGCTTGGCCGCTCAGGTCCGTCCGGGTCGCCGCCGGTCAGCTGCGCGGCCAGGTCCATCAGCGGCCGGATGAGGTCGGTATCGTAATTGTC
>CAYGKX010000596.1:0-2511 GCA_964350225.1 uncultured Rhodospirillaceae bacterium
AATGTGCTAACTAGAAGGCCATGCCGACCTTTCTGGATTTCGAAAAACCGATCGCGGAACTCGAGGGCAAGATCGAGGAACTGCGCCATCTGTCCGACGGTGGCGGCATCAGCATCGCCGACGAGGTGGCGAAGATGCAGGAGAAGGTGGAGCGCATGCTGCGCAACACCTATTCCAAGCTTTCCTCCTGGCAGAAGGTACAGGTGGCGCGCCACCCGGACCGGCCCCATGCCATCGACTATATCGACGCGCTCTTCGAGGACTTCATCCCGCTCGCCGGCGACCGCAACTTCGCCGAGGACCATGCCCTCGTTGGCGGCCTCGCCCGGTTCCGCGGCCGCTCCGTCGTGGTCATCGGCAACGAGAAAGGCCACGACACCGAAACCCGCATTCAGCACAATTTCGGCATGGCCAGGCCGGAGGGCTACCGGAAAGCCCAGCGCCTGATGCGTCTCGCCGAACGGTTCGGCCTGCCGATCGTTTCGCTGGTCGACACCTCGGGCGCCTTTCCCGGCAAGGGTGCGGAAGAACGCGGCCAGGCGGAGGCGATCGCCCGCTCGATCGAAGTCGGGCTGGACGTACGCGTGCCGTTCGTTGCCATCGTCATCGGCGAAGGCGGCTCCGGCGGCGCCATCGCGCTGGCCACGGCCAACACGATTCTGATGCTGGAGCACGCCGTCTATAGCGTGATCTCGCCGGAAGGCTGCGCCTCGATCCTCTGGCGTTCGAACGAACAGGCCCAGGATGCGGCGGAAGCCCTCAAGCTCACGGCCGAAGACCTGAAGGCCCTGGCCGTCATCGACGAGATCGTGCCGGAGCCTCTTGGCGGCGCACACCGGAACCGCGAGGAGATGTTCGCCTCCCTCGCGACGAGCCTGGAGCGTGGACTGCGCGACCTCGCCGGCACCGACGGGGAGACGCTGCGCGCGAAGCGGCGGGAGAAGTTCCTCGCCATGGGCAAGAAGGGACTGAGCTGAACCGTCGGCTTCCGCGCTCGGCAGAACCTGGACCGCGTCCGGCCCAACTACGCGGCGAACCGATGACTGTCTAGGCCTCTCCTGGCGCCTTCAGGCTGAGCGACAGGGCATGCACAGGCCCGGCCAGTTCTTCGGATAGCGCTGCATAGACCTGGCGCTGACGCTGCACCCTGATCTGACCGGCGAAGGCCTGCGAGACCATCGCGACGCGAAAATGGGTCTCGCCTTCCGGACGATGGCCGGCATGTCCGGCATGGAGATGGGATTCGTCGACGACCGAGAGCTCCTGCGGCTGGAACGCCTCTGTCAGCTTCGCTGCCATTCCCCGGCCCACAGGCCCCAGACCGTCTTCAACGTCACGCATCATTGTCTCTCACCACGGTTCGCTGTCAGGACATTAGCTGGGGCGCCGGGCCTGCACGTCAAGCATGGATGGCGTGCCTTGTTTCAGACTTTGCAGCGCACCATACTAGCCCCATGCGCAAGGTCCGGATCGACGATTTCGACGATTTCAAGCGCCGCTACGATGCGGGCGCGGAAACGTCGGTGCGCATCTGCGACCACCCGGATTGCCGCGAGGAGGCAACCCACCGCGCGCCCCGATCCCCGCGGGAGCTGGACCGTTTCTACTGGTTCTGCATGCCCCACGTTCAGGAATACAACAAGGCCTGGAACTTCTACCGCGACATGACGCAGGAAGAAGTCGAGGCGATGACGGACAAGGACATCATCGGCTGGCGTCCGACCTGGCCCTTCGGCAAGCGCGGCGCCAAGGTTCATGACCGTCACACCCGACCCTTCGACACCATGTCCGACGAGTTCGGCTTTTTCCGGGAGGGGCCAACCGGCGAACGGGCACGCCAAAGGTCGCATCACGAGGAAACCCGCTTGACGGGCGCGGAAAAAGCGTTAGCTACTCTAGGCTTGGACGACGATATCGATCTCGCGGCGCTCAAGGTGCGCTATAAGGCCCTGGTCAAACGCTTTCACCCCGACGCCAATGGTGGCGACACGAAAGCCGAGGAGCGGCTGAAGGAGATCAACGAGGCCTATCATATGCTGCGCAAGCGGCTCGCCTCGTGACCCGGTGCCCGGGCATTCAGGGTGTTTGAGCCCGCCTGGGCCTGGCCGTGACCATCTTCCCGGCGGACCCCGTGCCGCCACAACGCGAACGAGACCGAGCGGAATTTCCTTCATGAATGCAGACACCGCCGAGCGCCCGTCCGGCCTCCTGACGGACCTGGCCGACCTGATGCCCGACATCACCGTTTCCGTCCGCCAGACCTTCGGGCTGGACATCGACATGGATGTCCCGGCCTTCAGCCAGTCGGACGACCATGTCCCGGACCTGGACCCGGCCTATCATTTCGACCACGACACGACCCTGGCCATCCTGGCGGGATTTGCGCACAACCGCCGCGTCATGAGCCAGGGCTATCACGGCACGGGCAAGTCGACCCACATCGAACAGGTCGCCGCACGCCTGAACTGGCCCTGTATCCGCATCAATCTGGACAGCCACATCAGCCGGATC
>CAYGKX010000597.1:0-2509 GCA_964350225.1 uncultured Rhodospirillaceae bacterium
GTCCTCCTGCTCGCCGGCCTGGCCGGGGCGATGGGGCTGATCCTCATCGCCCGGGCGCGAGGCGCCAGCGGAGCGGACGACGGGGAGAAAGAGGCCGAGGCCGGCAGGGCCGCGGGCCGCCCGGCGGGCCGGATCTTCCGTTGGACCGCCCTGCCGCTCATCTGCGGGACCGCCCTTCTCGTCCTCGGGTTGGAACGAGCGGACACCTGGGGCTTCTTCTCGCCACTCACCCTCGGGTCCGTGGCCCTCGCCCTCGCTCTTCTGGCGCTTCTCGTCGTGCGCGAATGGAACGCGGAAGATCCGCTGGTGGAGCTTGACCTCCTGACGCGGCCCGGCCTGCCGCGCCTGATCGCGATCCAGTTCCTGATGCAGCTCGTCTCCATCGGCGTCCTCGTGTTCGCCCCGGTCTACTTCCAGAGGCATCTGGGGCTGAGCCCGTCGGACGCCGGGCTGGTCATGCTCGCCTTCGTCGGCGGCTGGGTCCTGACGGTCCCGCCTGCCGGCCTCCTCTACGACCGCTTCGGCACGGACCGGCTCGTCGCCGTGGGCTCGATCCTCATCGTCGCCGGGCTCGCCTTGTGGACCTGGCGGGTGGCGGAGACGGGCGCCGCCGCGATCTGGTGGCAGGCGCCCGCCATGTTCCTGACTGGCGCCGGGGTCGGCCTCGCCCTACTCTCGGCCTACACGGCCTCCATCGCGGCCGCCCGACCGGGGCGCGTTGCGGCCAGCGCCGGCCTCGTCCAGACCGTCCGCCAGGGCGGCGGCGCCGTCGCCGTCGCGCTCCTGAGCACGCCATTTCTGGAGCAGGCAAGCGGAAGCGCCACCAGCGTCGACGGTTACCGGTCGGGTTTCCTCATGATGCTCGCGGCCATGACGGTCGCAATGTTCCTGGGCATTGCCGCGCTGTGGCCGCGCCGTCGGACGGCCGGAGCCCCCTGACCGCCGGAGCCCCCTGACAGCCGGAGCCCCCAGACAGCCGGGGGCGGCGGAACGCCGGGCGATTGTCGGACCGGCAATGCGACCTGTCAGTTTGCCGCCTCGATCGTCGTCCGGATGACGTGCCAGCGGGCGCCCTGGCCGATCATCGTGATCCTGCAACCGTTCCTCGTCTCGACCGCGACTTTCTTGAAGGTCGTCCCGCCGTTGCCGCCAAGATTCCGGCCCTGAATGAGGGATTTCGCGCCATACATGCGGAAGAGCAGCTGCCCGCCCGTGCCCCGCTTGTCGATGCCCTGTTTCGCCGGGGCCGGCGCCGGGATGCCGCAGACCTTTTCCAGCACCGTGTCGATGACACGCGTGTAGGGATACTTGTCGTCGAACAACCCGTTCGATTCGAGAGTCAGGAGAATCTTCCGGCCATTGTCGAGGAGCCGAACCTCCGGCTGGCGCCAGGTGTTCAGGTTCCAGACGCCGGGCAGAACGGCCCCGGACTTCGAGATCCTGAGCTTCGCCATCCCCGGCGGGAACCAGCCGGGCACTTCCTGAACAGACGGGATCCGGTAGTCGGCCGCAGCCGGCATCGCAACGAGCGCGGCAACCGCGAGGGCCGGGAGGAGACCGGCGGTGAGCGTGAGGGTGCGGCGGGGAGTGGCGGGGCGGGACATTGCGGGGCTCCGGGGTGGCGTCGGGTATGGTCCCAGGTTGGGCCAGAAGGGCATTTCAACCGGGAGCATAGCTGTCTTTGGATTGCCAGGGAGTATACGGCGGAGGGCGGCGCGCCGTGCCGGGGCGGTCTCGGGGCACCAATGTGACGAGCGCGCGGCGACGCGGGTGCTTGGCGGGGTGGGTGCGCGGCATCCGGCCCTTCGACAGGCTCAGGACGAGGGGTTCGTTAAATTTGGTCACATTGCACACCCCCACCCTGAGCCTGTCGAAGGGTCGGATGACGGGCTCATCTGGGCATCCCGGCTCTCGCCGCTCTCGGCCGGGATGACGGCGGACTAACCCGCGCCAGGGCGCGGGAAGCGCGCCGTCACATGTTCCGCCGGTACTTCCCGCCGACCTCGAACAGCGCGTTCGTGATCTGGCCGAGGCTGCACACCCTGACGGCGTCCATCAGGACGGCAAAGACATTTTCGTCCCGGCGGACGGCGTCCTTCAGCCGGTCGATCATCTCCGGCGCGCCGGCCCTGTGCTGCGCCTGGAAGTCGCGGAGACGGGTCAGGCAGCCCTGCTTTTCCTCCTCCGTCCCGCGCATGAGCTCGACCGTCACCTCGGTCCACTCGCTCTTGTCCGGGTTCTGGAAGGTGTTGACGCCGACGATGGGCAGGGTGCCGTCGTGCTTGAGCGTCTCGTAATAGAGGCTCTCCTCCTGGATGAGGCCGCGCTGGTAGCCGAGCTCCATCGCGCCCAGGACGCCGCCGCGCTCCGAGATCCGCTCGAACTCCGCCAGAACCGCCTCCTCGACGAGGTCCGTCAGCTCCTCGACGATGAAGCTGCCCTGGTTCGGGTTCTGGTTCTTCGCGAGCCCCCATTCCTTGTTGATGATGAGCTGGATCGCGAGCGCCCG
>CAYGKX010000598.1:0-2498 GCA_964350225.1 uncultured Rhodospirillaceae bacterium
CCGGCGCCGACAAGGTGTCGATCAACACCGCCGCCGTGAAGCGCCCCGAATTCGTCCGCGAGGCGGCGGAGAAGTTCGGCACCCAGTGCATCGTTGTCGCCATCGACGCCAAGAGCGTCGGCGATGGGAAGTTTGAGATCTTTACCCATGGCGGGCGCGAGCCGACGGGTATCGACGCGGTCGACTGGGCCAGGCGCATGCAGGACTACGGCGCCGGCGAGATCCTCCTGACCTCCATGGACCGGGACGGCACAAAACAGGGCTTCGACCTGCCGCTGACCAGGGCGATCTCCGACGCCGTGACGATTCCGGTCATCGCATCCGGCGGCGTCGGCACCCTCGATCATCTGGTCGAGGGGGTGACAGAGGGCCATGCGTCGGCGGTTCTCGCCGCCTCGATCTTCCATTTCGGCACCTATTCGATCGGTGAGGCAAAAGCCCATATGGCCGGCGCCGGTCTGCCGATGCGTCCCTGACCCATCGATGACCGGGGCGGCGGACCCCCTGTATGGCGCAGATCTCGCCCACATCCACAACACGGGGTTTGGCGACATCGCACGGGGCGCGGCGCGCGAGCTCCTGAAACGGCTGGCCGCGAGGGGCCTTGATGACGGGCTGGTCGTCGATCTGGGGTGCGCCGCGGGGCGATTGGTCAGCCAGGTTGTCGACGCGGGCTATGACGGCCTGGGCATCGACATATCGCCCGCCTTCATCGGGATGGCCCGCCAGGCGGAACCGCGGGCGCGCTTCGAGGTCGCCTCGGTCCATGAAGCGGATATACCGCCCTGCGTGGCCGTGACCGCCATCGGAGAAGTCCTCGGCTACCTGCCCGCACCCGATCCGGACGCGATTCCCTTCGAGACGACGCTGCAACGCATCGCGGAAGCCGTACCGTCCGGCGGGTGGTTTCTGTTCGACCTGATCCTGGCAGGAGAGGCGCCGTCGCTGACCCAGCGCGGTTGGCGCGCGGGCGACGACTGGGCGGTCCTGTCGGACGTGACCGAGGACCCCTCGGGGCGCTATCTGACGCGGGAAATCGTGACCTTCCGGGATACGGGCGACGGGAGCTACCGGCGGCGGGTCGAGGTTCATTACGCCCGACTGTTTGATCCGGCCGGGATCGAGGCGTCGCTGGACGCGCTGGGATTTGCCGTGGAACGGGCATCCGCCTATGACGGTACCGCGTTGCCGCCCCGCCGGGCTGCCTTCCTCTGCCGCCAGCGCTAGATCGGGGTCATCTGAACTGTAATCGGCAAGGTCCGGCGGCGGGTAAATCCGCTCCACTCGAGGGAGAGGGGAGCGGGTTTCCGGCTTTGACGGACTTGCTCCAGCGTCCGCGTGACAGGGTTGGGGCGCTCTGCTATGGGAGGGCCCATGAGCAAGAGCCCGTCATCCCCACCGACCGGCGCCGTCGACGCCAACGTTCTGGCCCGTCTGTACGATGTGATCGAGAGCCGGAAGGGCGCCGATCCGGCGTCCTCCTACACCGCCAAGCTGTTCGCGCGCGGCATCCCCAAGATTGCCCAGAAGATGGGCGAGGAAGCGGTCGAAACCGTGATCGCGGGGACGGCGGAAGGCAAGGCGGAGGTGGTCGGCGAAAGCGCCGACCTTCTGTACCACCTTCTCGTCCTCTGGGCCGCACGCGGTGTAAAACCGGATGAGGTATGGGCGGAGTTGGCCGACCGGGAAGGCCTGTCGGGTCTCGACGAGAAAGCGGCCCGCGCGAAGGGCATCGGCAAACGCGAGGGGAAGAAAAGATGAGCTACGACCCGAACAACATCTTCGCCCGCATCCTGCGCGGCGAGATCCCCTGCAACAAGGTGCTCGAGACCGAGCATTCGCTGGCCTTCCACGACATCAACCCGCAGACGCCGACCCATATCCTGGTCATCCCCAAGGGCGCCTATGTCGACATGAACGACTTTTCCGCCAAGGCGTCGGACGTCGAGATGGCGGATTTCATCCGGGCCGTGGGCGAGGTCGCACGGCAGGCCGGTGCGGTCGAGACCGGCTATCGGATCCTCGCGAACAACGGACGGGACGCCCATCAGGAGGTCCCACACCTGCATATCCACATATTTGCCGGGAAAGATCTCGGCCGCATGATCAAGCCGGTCGACAAATAGGCGGCTAAACGCCTGAAACATTTGGGAGGAAGACCATGGGATCGCTCGCCGGAAAGACATTGTTCATCACCGGGGCGACCCGGGGCATCGGCCATGCCATCGGCCTGAAGGCGGCGAAAGACGGCGCGAACGTCGTGATTGCCGCAAAAACCGTGGACCCGCACCCGAAATTGCCCGGAACGATCCATACGGCGGCGGCCGACATGGAGGCGGCGGGCGGCCAGGCGCTCGCCATCCAGATGGATATCCGCGAGGAAGACCAGGTCATGGCCGCCGTGGACCAGGCGGTCGACCGGTTCGGCGGCATCGATATCCTGGTGAACAACGCAAGCGCGATCAGCCTGACCGGGACCATGGCGACCCCGATGAAAC
>CAYGKX010000599.1:0-2130 GCA_964350225.1 uncultured Rhodospirillaceae bacterium
ACGCCGACCAGATAGACGCCCCGGTAATAGTTCTTGTCCGCGAAGAATTTCTTGTGCGTGCGCCACAGCGCGACGGACGAGGCGCGCGCCGAATCGCCGATGAACGGCTGTTCGGCGAACATGTAGGCGGCGAAGCTTCGGGGGGAATATCCGTGAACGCTGTAGCCGACATCGGCCTGGCCGGTGCGCACGGCCGCAAGATGGCCGGGGGGCGAGGCGACCGGCTTGGGGAGCCGGCGGAACCGGATCTTGCCACCGGAGGCCTTTTCCACGGCGTTCAGCCACGGCACGTAGATCTCCGTGTTGACGTGGTGGCTCCACGGCACCCAGACGGAGAAGGTCAAGGTCGTGTCGGCAGCGGCGGTGCCGGAATACATACCCGTCCCCAAGGCCACCAGAGCGGTGGCCGCAATGCGTCGTTTCATTGAATCCTCCCTAGGGATTGAGCGCGCTTCTTGTTGTCTGAGCGTCGCCTGAGCGAAACAGCCTATTATACCATTGAAGGACGGTAAAGCGCCGCCGATGCCCCGTCGGCGGGTGCGCAAAACGGATGGGGCCCGCGACACCCGGCGCCATCGGCACCGGGGCGCAGGCCCCGAAACAGACCCGGCGAACCGCGAAAGCGGCCCGGAGAAGACGGTTACTTGCCTTCCGCCTTCTTCAGCTCGGCGTGGAAATAGTCGAGCACCGCACGGCCATCGAGACCCAGCGGCTTGACCGAGTCGATGTAGTCCTGCTGGAACTTGACCGCGAGCTTCTTCACTGCGGCAACCATCTCCGGCGAGGCTTCGCGAATGGAATTGCCATTCTTCTTCGCCGCCTCATACCCGTCGTCGTTGATCTTGTCCCAGCCGGCACCGGCCAGTTTGGCGAAGGCGAGGCCGGAATACTTGTCGATCGCGGCTTTCTCCGCGGCCGTCATCGACTTGTACTTGCGGGCCGAGATCATCGCGTAGTGGGTGGAGCTGTAGAGCCCGCCCGGTACGTAGACCGAGTATTTCACCAGGTTGATGATCTTGAAGCTCGGCAGGGATTCCCAGGGAAAGGTGATGCCGTCGACGACGCCGGTCGACAGCAATTCGTAGGACTTCGGCGCCGGCTGACGGATCGAGGTGCCGCCCCAGGCCGTGACGATGGCGCGCGGGATCGGCCCGCCGGTGCGGATCTTCTGGCCCTTCATGTCCTCGGGCTTGAGGATCAGCTTGGTGCGGTGATGGATCACGCCCGGGCCATGGGTGTTCACGCCGATAAGGTGGACGCCCCGGTAGTAGTTCTTGCCGGCGAAGAACTTCACATGGGTGTTCCACAGGGCGATCGAGGACGCGGTCGCCCTGTCGCCGATGAAAGGCTGTTCCGCGAAGAGATAGGGTGCGAACTGGCGTGGCGAATAGCCATGGACGCTCATCCCGGCGTCGGCCTGCCCGGTCCGGATGGCGTTCAAGTGTGCCGGCGGCGAGGCGACCGCCTTCGGGAGACGGCGGAACTTGATCTTGCCGCCAGAGGCCTTCTCGATACCTTCCATCCACGGAATATAGACGGCGACATTGACCGGATGGCTCCACGGCAGCCAGGACGAATAGGTCAGAGTGACATCGGCCTGGGCCGCGCCGGTCGACAGACCGAGGGCCGCTGCCGCCAGACCGGCGGCCGCGAACTTACCTTTCATGAATCCCTCCCTAGGATCTGGACGCGCCCGTTCGGCGCCTTAGTGTTGAAAGCCTATTATAGCGTGCAGCCGGTCGTAAAGCGACGAGCGCGGCACCTTGCGGTGCCGCGCTCGCGTTGGACGGTCGGAAACCGTAGGTGGCTATTTTAGGTGGCTATTTCGAGAGCTTGGCGATCTCTTCCTTGTAGAATTTGATCACCGCGGCACCGTCGATGCCGGCTTTCTTGACCCGGGCGGCATAGTCGGCCTCGAACTTGACGTTCAGCTTTTTCACCGCGTCGATCACGGCCGGCGGAGCCTTCAGGATCTTCGTCCCGGCGGCAACGGCCGTCTCCTCGCCCTTCTTGTTGACCATGTTCCAGCCTGCACCCGCCAGACGCGCGAAGCTCTCGCCCGACAGCCCGTCGATGGCCTTCTTGTCGGCCGACACCTTTACGGGGAACAGATCCCGCCCAGCCAACTGC
>CAYGKX010000599.1:2140-2487 GCA_964350225.1 uncultured Rhodospirillaceae bacterium
GGCCGCCGACAGCGACTCGTACTTGCGCTTGCTGATGAACATGAAGTGGGTGGAGCTGTAGAGCCCGCCTTCGATCACCGTCGCGTAGGGCACGAGGCTCGTGATCCGGAAGCTCGGCACCGATTCCCAGGGGAAGGTGATGCCATCGACAACGCCGGTCGACAGAAGCTCGTAGGACTTGGTCACCGGCTGACGCACCGGAACCCCGCCCCAGGCCGCGACGACGGCGCGCGGGATCGGCCCGCCGACGCGCATCTTCTGGCCCTTGATGTCGTCGGGGGTCTTGATGAACTTGGTGCGGTGGAAGATCTGCCCCGGACCGTGGGTGTTTATGCCGATCAGCTTGA
>CAYGKX010000600.1:0-856 GCA_964350225.1 uncultured Rhodospirillaceae bacterium
GGGCCCGCTTGAACTCATCGGTATGTGCCTCTCCGGACATCTCATTCCTCCCTGTATCTCTCGGTCGTGTTGTCAGGCCCGTCGGCCCCTCGCGCCGCAGTCTAGCCTATCGCGATCCTGCTGCCACCGTGGAGCGCCCGGCCGATTTTGAGCCTTACGCCGGGACTTGTTAGTTATAGGATGACGCACAGCCACCCATACCGGTGTGCGCCCACGCGACAGAAGCCAGGAGGTTCCCATGTTGATGCTGCCCATGCCGATCGCCGATCTCGCCAAGATCGGAGACGAGCTGGAAGCCGAAGGCAAGGTGGTCCGGGTCCTCTGGCAGCGGCCGGAATCGCTCGCCTTCGTCGCCCGCGGCCGCGACTACCGCAGCGAATTCCACATCAACCCGTCGGACGAGATCATGTACATGATCCGCGGGAAGATGAACCTGCACTTCCGCGACGAGGACGGGAAGGAAGGCGTCTCGGTCCTCGACGAAGGTCAGCTCATCTACACCCAATCGGGCATTCCGCACTCCCCGCGCTTCCCGGCGACCGACCTTCTCCTGGTCGTCGAACGCCAGCGCCACCCGGGGGAGATCGACCGTTTCCACTGGTACTGCCCGGAATGCGACGCCTTCCTCCATGAGGAAACTTTCGTCGTCGACGACTACGCGAAGGATCCGGTGTCCCTCGCCTACAAGCGCTTCTTCGATTCCGAGGATTTCCGCACCTGCAAGGATCTGGGCTTCGACTTCTGCCGCAACGAAAGCGACAAGAACCCCTATGTCGCCGGTCCGCTGAAGCGTTCGGACTGCTCGCTCGTCTCCGACGGCGCGGCGGCGCTGGTGCTGGCCGATTTCGACACGGCC
>CAYGKX010000600.1:866-2484 GCA_964350225.1 uncultured Rhodospirillaceae bacterium
CCTGCAAGGAATGCGGCCATACCATGCCGCCCCCGTAACGGGACGGTCTCTTCGCATCGTTTTCCCGCGAGCGCGCGCCGGCCCCGAGGCGCGCGTTATCGATTTGGCAATCCCCCGGCATACACGGTTTGGAGGGTGAGGGGCTCGGTTTATGTCGTCTTTCGGTACGAAATACGCGGCGCGTCTGCCGATCTGGGTGATCGTCGGTGCGCTTCTCGGCATCGCCGCCGGGGTCGTCCTCGGCGACGACGTCACGACCATCAAGCCCATCGGCACGACCTACGTGCTGCTGATGGAAGTCGTCGTCTTTCCCTACATCATCTGCACCCTGCTTCACGGGCTCGGCAGCCTGTCGCCGGCCACCGCCCTCAAGCTGTTCCAACGGGGCTGGGCGATCTTCGTCCTCGTCTGGGCGGTGACCTTCTTCGTCATCTTTCTCCTGTCGTTCGCGATCCCCGCGCCACCGCCGCCCAGCTATATCGACGCCAGGACCGACCCAAAGGGTCTGGACCTTCTTGAACTCCTGATTCCCGCCAACCCCTTCGCCGATCTCGTCCGAAACCACCTTCCTGCGATCGTCGTGTTCTCGGTCATCTTCGGCATCGCCATGCAGCGGATCGAGAAGAAGGAGGCCTTCCTGTCCACCCTGGACCTGATACGGAAGGCGAGCGTGACGATCTGGGGTTGGGTCGTGATGCTGGCGCCCTTCGGCGTCTTCGCCCTGTTCGCGAGTACGATCGGCATCCTGAAGCCGGACCAGCTGGCCGGGCTGTCCCTCTATCTCGCGCTGATCGTCCTGGGCACGGTGATCCTCGCCTTCTGGGCCCTCCCGTCGCTGGTCTCCGCTCTCTGTCCCCTGTCGTCGCGCGAGGTCTTGCGGGAGTTGCAGGGGGCCTTCGTCATCGCCCTCGTCACGACCCTGTCGGTCGCAGCGCTGCCCTACATCCAGCGCGCGACGGAAAAACTGGCCGAGCGGTTCGAAATCGGGGAAAGGGACCGGACGGAGGCCCTGCAGACGACCATCGCCATCAGCTACCCGCTGGGTCAGCTCGGCAACTTCTTCATCTGGCTCTTCATTCTCTTCGCCGCCTTCTACTACCGCGTCGATATAACGATCGGAGATCAGCTTCTCCTGCCGCTGATCGTGCTCCTCTCCGGCATCGGCTCACCGAGCTCATCGATCGATGCCGTTGCCTCCATCGGAACCTGGCTGGGAATGCCGCGCGAGGCGACGGAGCTCTATGTCGAGACGATGGCGATCTCGCGCTACGGCCAGGTACTTGCCTCGGTCATGGGCTTTGCCTTTCTGTGCCTGCTGGTCACCCTGAACTTCCACGGGAAGCTGCGGTTGCGCCTGCGCCCCCTGGCGCGGTCCGCCACGGTCAGCGTCGCCATCCTGGTCGCGGTCAGCATTGCGGGGCAATATGTGCAGCGCCATGTCATCGGGGCGCGGACCGCCCCCTACCTTCTGGTCGACATGCCGGAGGACGTGACGCGCAACGTCGTGGCCATCATCGAAAAGCCGGGAAAGACGTCGGCGGGCACTGGCGGGAACGGCGCATCGGGCGCGGCGGGAGAAGCCCTCACCACCCTCGACCGCATCCAGCGCCGGGGCGAG
>CAYGKX010000601.1:0-2484 GCA_964350225.1 uncultured Rhodospirillaceae bacterium
AGGCGCATTCCCAGTATCGCGGACCGCTTCTGGGCATTGCCGGGCGGCTGCGCGAGGAACATGACGCCCGGATTCACCTGTTCGTCACGACGCCGCAGCAGGCCGAACATTACGGCCGCTGGGACCGGGACGGCGTCTTTGCGGCCATCACCCTGAACAATGCCGTCTACGAGACCTGCAGGGAGGCGGTGCCGGATGCGGACGCCGTCTGGCGGGAGGCCGCGGCGAACGAGGTCGCCCTGGGCGCGACCGACAACGAGATCGCGCTAACCGACCGGCAGCTGGGACGGGGTTTCGCCCTCGGGGGGTTCCGGCACCCGCGGTCCTCCATCTCCGAAGACACTTCTCTCGTCCAGATGGCGGCGGGCATCGGCGCCGGGATCGCCTTCTGGCGGGACCAGATCGAACGACACCGGCCGAGCCTGATCGTCAGCGGCGGCAAGATCGTCAACCTCGTGGCCCGCGGGGCCGGTGTCCCGGTCAGGGTTCTCGCCGGCTCGCGCTATCGCAACTACCACTATTGGGGCCACAACGAATTCTTCGAGAACCCGGCCGTGGAGGCTGCCTACCGGACCGCCCTCCCGGATCCCCAACTCGCCCTTGAAGCGCCCTATGATGCCCATCTGCGGTTCCGCGCGATCTTCCGGAAGGAAGGGTCGCGCTGGTCGGCCCTGAAACGGACCGGACGTCTGGTCCTTCAACAGGCCTACTGGCGGCTTCGCCGATATCAGAAAGGCCGGGGATATCGCCTGTCGGAGAATATCGCGATGTTCTGGCGGCGGCAGCGCGACATCCGGGCCATGATCGATGGCGATCGCCCGTCGCTCGGCGACCTGGCGGGGGAGCGATTCGTCTACTACCCGCTGCATACCGAGCCGGAAACGGCCCTGCAGATGCTGTCGCCGGAGTGTTTCGCGCAGCTGGCGGTCATCGCGGCATTGGCGAGGGACCTGCCGGCGGGTTGCCGGCTGGCGGTGAAGGAGACATTCGCCGCCGTCGGAAGGCGGCCGCGCGACTTTTACGGCCAGATCGCGGAATTCAAGAACGTCGTCCTCCTCAACATGGAGGAACTGGGCCTCGATGTCGCGCGCACGGCCACGGCGACAGCGACGATCACCGGCACCGGCGGTTTCGAGGCCGCCGTCCTCGGGCGCCCCGTCGTCACCTGGGGCCGCCGGAACCTGTACAACATCCTGCCGCACGTCCATGTCGTGACCGACGAACGACAGCTCAAGGATTATCTCGGCCGCGCCCTGGACCCCGGTTTCGATGCCGATAAGGCCCGTCACGACGGCGCGCGGTTTCTCGCCGCCGTCGTCGCGACGTCCTTCGATCTGGAGGACTTTTCGCCGGCGGCGTCCGACCGGATATCCGACACGGCGGTCGAGGCCGCCTACAACGCTCTCATCGACAGTCTCGCGCCGAAGGCCGAAGACCTCAGACTCCCGGCCAGCGCCTAAGGAAAAGATGACCGAAACCGATCCCCTCACCCCGCTGATCATCAGCGGTGCGCCACGTTCCGGCACCAGCCTCCTCTACAACCTGTTCGACGGCCACCCGGAGGTTTCGTGGCTGCTGAACGAGGCCTTCCTGTTCGAGTATCTGTTCGATCTGGGAGAGGACGCGGGCCTGATGCTCGACTGTCTTCCCCGTGATCCGGAGACCCTCGTCGCCGGGCTGCGCGACAAGCAGGTCATGCCCCCGCTTCACGAGCCCTACCGCCAGTCCCGGAAGCTCGGCTCGATGTCGGAGATCGAGTTGCCGGCGAACTGGGACGAAGACGCCTTTCGAACGGCGCTCGCGGCCCCGCGCGGAGACGATGTGGCGGGCCTGTGGCGCTATCTGGTCCGGGCCATGCTGGCGGGAACGGGCGAGCCGGCCCGCCGGTACGCTTGCCTGAAGTCGCCGGACTTCGGCAAGTCGACGGCGGCCGCCCTCCGGCATGTTCCGGACGCCCGCGGCCTGGTCATCCTGCGCGACCCGCTCTACTCCCTGGACAGCCTCAAGCGTTCGCGGGAGATGCGGGGCGAGAAGCTCCTGTCCTGGCCGGCCTTCGCCGCCACGTTGCACCAGTTCCGGATGCTGCATCGCCGGATCGCCGATGCCGATCCCGCCCGCCTGAAATGCCTCCGCTACGAGGATCTCGTCGCGGACCCGAAGAGCACGATGGAAGGGGTCGCCGACTGGCTGGGCATCGCCTGGGATGCATGCCTGACGGAGCCGACGATGCGGGGAGAGACCTGGCCCGGCATTTCGAGTTTCGCGGCGACGGAAGGGATCGAGACGCGGCCGGCGGAACGGCCGATCCAGTCCCTGACGCCCGAGGAGCAAGCCGTCGCCCGGGAGCGATTGCACCCGTTCCGCTCGGCGTTCGGATATGGGGCCGACCCCTCGTGACCCCGCCCCCCCTCCGTCTCATCGCCCGGATCGACATCAAGGGGCCGAATGTCATCAAGGGCATCCACCTTGAGGGTTTGCGCGTCG
>CAYGKX010000602.1:0-2477 GCA_964350225.1 uncultured Rhodospirillaceae bacterium
TTGAAGGATGGGACGACGCGTTCCGTCTCAGCCTTCTGCGGTGGGACGCGGGCAATTTCCTTTGTGCGGCGTCCATCCTTCGAGGCTCGCTGCGCGCGCGCCTCAGGATGAGCGGGAGCTACAGCAATTCAGATTGGCTCACCCTGAGGTGCCCGGCGCAGCCGGGCCTCGAAGGGCCCCTGCCGCATACGCCTCAATCGTCCTCGTCCTCCCGCCCCACCAGCGCCAGCGCCCGGGCGGCGATGCCGTTCTGCTGCGCCCAGTGGACGAGCGCGTCGTCGCGGCCGTGGGTGACCCAGACCTCGCCCGGGCGGATTTCCTCAAGGGTCGCGGTCAGTTCGTCCCAGTCGGCGTGGTCGGAGATGACCAGGGGGAGCTCGACATTGCGCTGCCGGGCACGGCCGCGGACGCCCATCCAGCCGGAGGCCATGGCGCTCACCGGGTCGGGCAGGCGGCGCGACCAGCGGTCTGCAAGCGCGGAGGGCGGGGCGAGGACGATCTCGCCGGCCATGTCCGGCCTCGCGGCGGCGGTCGCGTCTTCCAGCGGGCCGAGGGGGACGCCGAGTTCTTCGTAGAGATCGCAGAGCGCGCGCTGGGCGCCGTGGAGATAGAGGGGCCGGTCGTAGCCCGCCTCCCGAAGATGGGCAATGACCCGCTGGCACTTGCCGAGCGCGTAGGCGCCGACGAGGATCGCCCGCTCCGGATAGAGCGAGAGGGTGTCGAGGAGGCGCGCGATCTCATCGCCGGCGTCCGGATGGCGGAAGACGGGCAGGGCGAAGGTCGCCTCGGTGATGAAGACGTCGCAGGGTACCGGCTCGAAGGCCGGGCAGGTCGGGTCGCGCCGCCGCTTGTAGTCGCCGGAGACGACGATCCGCTGGCCGTTATGCTCGACCACCGCCTGGGCCGATCCGAGGACATGGCCGGCGGGGACAAGCCGCACGGTCGCGTCGCCCATCGCGACGGTCTCGCCATATCTCGCCGGCTGAAGCGTGCCGCCCACGCCCTTACCATAGCGCGCCTGCATGATCGCCAGGGTCTCCGGCGTCGCCAGCACGGCCTGGTTGTTCGGCCGGGCATGGTCGGCATGGCCATGGGTCACGACGGCGCGCGCGACGGGCTGCACCGGGTCGATATGGAAATCGCCGGGCACGCAATAGAGCCCGGCGTCCGTCACCCTCAGCCAGTCTTCCGGTTTGACCTGCATTGTCATGGGGGAGATATGGTGTAGGCCCCGATGCCGGTCCAATACCGATGCCCGATACGCTGGAACACCTGGCCGATACGACACTTGCCGCTCTGCCCGCCGGCTTTGCCGACTGGTTCGCCGGGCGTGGCTGGGAGCTGCATCCCCACCAGGCGGCGATGCTGGCGGCCGGCCGCGACGGCGCGCACGCGCTCCTGGTCGCGCCGACCGGCGGCGGCAAGACGCTCGCTGGCTTCCTGCCCAGTCTCGTCGACCTGGCCGAGCGGCCGCGCCCGGGTCTCCATACCCTCTATGTCTCTCCCCTGAAGGCGCTTGCGGTCGACATTGCCCGCAACCTCGGCGCGCCGATCGCGGAGATGGAACTGGATGTCACGGCCGAGACCCGCACCGGCGACACGCCGCAGCACAAGCGGCAGCGCCAGCGGAAGACGCCGCCCAACATCCTGCTGACGACCCCCGAATCGCTGTCGCTGCTGCTCTCCTACGCCGATGCGCCGCGCATGTTCCGGACCCTCTCCTGCATCGTCATCGACGAGCTGCACGAGCTCGCGGCCGGCAAGCGCGGCGACCTCCTGGCCCTCGCGCTGTCCCGACTTCAGGCGCTGGTACCGGACCTGCGGCGGGTCGGTCTCTCCGCGACGATCCACGACGAGGACGGCTTTCGCCGCTGGCTCGCGCCCGGCGCCGACGCGGAACAGGTGAGGGTCGTGCGGGGCGCGCCGGGTCCCAAGCCCGACATCGACATCGCCCGGCCGGATGCCCGGGTGCCGTGGTCCGGCCACATGGCGCTGCATGCGGTGCCGGAGGTCTATGACGCGATCCGCCGTCACAAGACAGTGCTGGTCTTCGTCAACACCCGGGCGCAGGCGGAGCTAGTCTTCCAGCAGCTCTGGCGGCTGAACGACGACCACCTTCCCATCGCGCTCCACCATGGCAGTCTCGAGAAGGAGCAGCGCCGGCGGGTCGAGGCGGCGATGGCGGCGAACAAGCTGCGGGCGGTCGTCTGCACCTCCTCGCTCGACCTCGGCATCGACTGGGGCGACGTCGATCTCGTCGTGCAGGTCGGCGCACCGAAGGGCGCAAGCCGTCTCGTCCAGCGCATCGGCCGGGCCAACCACCGGTACGACGAGCCCAGCCGCGCCCTTCTCGTCCCCGGCAACCGGTTCGAGTTCCTGGAAAGTCTCGCGGCCATGGAGGCGGTCGACGCGGGCGAACTGGACGGCGAGCGGTTGCGGCCCGGCGGGCTCGACGTCCTGGCCCAGCATATTCTCTC
>CAYGKX010000603.1:0-2449 GCA_964350225.1 uncultured Rhodospirillaceae bacterium
CACGGCGGGCTTCCTGAACGAGGGACAGGTTCTCCTGGAACGGCTCGCCCGGAAGAAGGTGGCGCGCAGGGACCTCGAGAAGGTGATCGGCGACGCGCTCGACGGCCATCTCTGCCGCTGCACCGGTTACGTCAAGTATCACGAGGCGGTCCGCGCCGTCATTCTGGCGGATCCGAAGCGGTATCTGATCTAGCGGCCGCAGTGGCCGGCGGGCGAAAGCGGGTGCGGGAAAGCAGGGGACGGGGGGAGAACGCCATGGCCAGGGAAGTGCGGTTCGCGGTCTTGACGTCGCTGGTCATCGTCCTTGTCACCGCGCTGGCCACCTACGGGATTTCCCAGACTCGGACGACCGGCCTGGCGGCGCCGGAAAGCTTCGCCCATATCCGCGACACGCGCGCGCGGTCGATCGCCTATTTCCGGGAACTCGGCAAGGTCCTGACCCATCCGCGCTGCGTGAACTGCCACCCGGCCGGCAACCGCCCTTTCCAGAACGACGACAGCCGGCCGCACCAGCCGCCGGTCGAACGGGGCGCCGACGGGAAGGGCCTGCCGTCGATGCGGTGCGGCACCTGCCATACGGAACGCAATTTCAACACGGCCGGGTTGAGCGTCCCCGGCAATCCGGAATGGCAGCTCGCCCCGCTGGAAATGGCCTGGCACAGCAAGTCGCTGGCCGAGATCTGCGTCCAGATCCGCGATCCGAAGCGCAATGGCGGCCGCTCCCTCGCCGACCTCGTCAAGCATATCGGCACCAATTCGCTCGTCGGCTGGGCCTGGGCGCCAGGCTACGGCCGCCAGCCCGCCCCCGGGACCCAGGCGCGCGCCGGCGCCCTGACCGAGGCCTGGGCGAAGTCCGGCGCGCATTGTCCGAAATAGGTGGCACGTGGTTGGACGGGCCGGGAAGGAAATGGCGGAGAGGGTGGGATTCGAACCCACGGTACGCAAAGCGCACAACGGTTTTCGAGACCGCCCCGTTCGACCACTCCGGCACCTCTCCGCGGTGCGCCCGGGGTCCGGGCGTCTGGTCGATCCTTGGCGGGCGCGGACACTATAGAATGTGATTGGGGAGGGCAAGCCATTGAGGCCCCCGAAATGACGCGGCAAAATATACGTGTGTTCGGCGATGTCGGGGCCGGGCGCTCTCCGTGCGCAAATCGCATGGCAGAGTCCGACAAGCCCTTGACTCTCTTTTCCCCATGGCTATATTTCGCGCGCTCCGGCTCGGACGGGTTCCGGGCCGGCATTTGTTTTTGTCTCCAGACACCTGGATTGACCTATGCACGCAGTCATTCGAACGGGCGGCAAGCAATATCGCGTGACGCCGAACGATGTCCTCAAGATCGAGAAGATCGACGGTGAGGCAGGCGATCTTGTCGTATTCGACGAGGTGCTTGCTGTCGGTGACGACAGCGGCCTCTCCGTGGGCGCCCCGCTTGTCGACGGTGCCACCGTCGCCGCCCGGGTCATCGCCCAGGATCGCGCCGACAAGATCCTCGTCTTCAAGAAGAAGCGCCGCCATAACTATCGCCGCAAGAACGGCCATCGCCAGCATCTGACGGTGCTTCGGGTCGAAGAGATCCTGACCGGCGGCAAGAAGGCCTCCGGCGCGGCGAAGAAGTCTGCGCCGAAGAAGGATGCCGGAACGGACGACGCCAAGAAGGACGACGCCAAGCCGGCGGCGGCCGAGGGCGCCGAGACGACGGCCGAGGCCAAGCCCGCGGCGAAGAAGCCCGCCGCCAAGAAAGCGGAGCCGAAGGCCGAGGCCAAGGCCGCGCCGAAGAAGACCGCTGCCGCGAAGAAGCCCGCCGCCAAGAAAGACGACGACAGCGCCGCGGCCCCGAAGGCGGACGCGAAGGCCGAGGCCAAGACCGAAGACAAGGGCGAGTAAGGGCGACGACGCACACGCGTCGCCCGCCAACGAGCAAGTTCAGGAGAGCGTGATATGGCCCACAAGAAAGCAGGCGGTAGCTCCCGCAACGGTCGCGATTCGGCCGGCAAGCGCCTTGGTGTGAAGAAATTCGGCGGCCAGCAGGTGATCGCCGGCAACATCATCGTGCGCCAGCGCGGTACCAAGTTTCATCCCGGCGAGAATGTCGGTATCGGCCGCGACCACACCCTGTTTGCGCTGACCGACGGCGCGGTCGCCTTCACCCGCAAGACCGGCGGACGGGCCTATGTGTCGGTCGTCGCAGGCGAGCCGACCGCCTAGGGCGCCAGCCCGGGCAGATACCGGCCCTGGTTGGCGCGGAAGGGGAGCGGGAAACCGGTCCCCTTTTTTCGTGCCAGGGTCTGGGGGGTTGGAGACCTGCCGAACGCATGACGAAACGAATGCCCCTTCATCCGGCCGTTGGACAGGCCCAGGACAAGGGGAGTGCAAATCCTTTGCCGACAACGTCATCCTGAACCCATCGAAGGATTGGATGACGGGCGCCGGCGAGGAAACCGGGCA
>CAYGKX010000604.1:0-836 GCA_964350225.1 uncultured Rhodospirillaceae bacterium
CCTTAATCGGCGTCGCGATCCGCGCAAGCTCGAGCCCGGGTTCGAGCCGTTGCCAGGCGACCCTGGCGGTTTGGGCGGCGGCGGGGGGCGTCGAGGCCAGAATAAGGAGGGCTGCGAACGAGGCCAAGGCGCGCGTCCTTCTCCCCCTCCAGGGACGAGGGTTAGTGCCGCTGTCGTCCCTCAGGGTCACTCGACCTTCTCGCGGGCGACCCAGTCGGCGGTGTCCTTGATCGCCGCGCCGAGCCGTTCGACCAGCCTGTCGATCTCGTCTTCCGAGATGATCAGCGGCGGGCAGACGGCCATCGTGTCCATGATGTTGCGGACGATCAGGCCATGTTCCTGCGCCGCCAGGAGGCAGAACTTGCCGGCCTTCCCGGGGGTCGAGAAGGGCTTCCGCCCCTCGCGGTCGGCGACCAGCTCGACACCGGCGATCATGCCGGTGCCGCGCACCTCGCCGACGATGTCGTTGTCGAGGAGGGTGCGGAGCCCGTCCTGGAACCGGCCGGAGATCCGCCGCACCATCGAGACAAGGTCGATCTCCTCGTAGATCTTCTGTGCTTCCAGCGCGACCGCGGCGGCGACCGGGTGGCCGGAATAGGTATAGCCGTGGCCGAAGACGCCGATGCGGTTGCTCGCCTCGACCATCGCCTGCCAGACCGTGTCGTTGACCATGAGGGCGGAGATCGGCAGATAGGCCGAGGACAGCGCCTTGGCCATCGAGATCATGTCCGGCTCCAGCTTGAAGGTCTGGGTGCCCCACATGTTGCCCGTCCGGCCGAAGCCGCAGATGACCTCGTCCACGATGAAGAGGATGTCTTACTTCTTCAGTACCCGCT
>CAYGKX010000604.1:846-2444 GCA_964350225.1 uncultured Rhodospirillaceae bacterium
GCGCCCATGATCGGCTCGGCGATGAAGGCGGCGACCGTCTCCGGGCCCTCCTCGAGGATCGTCTTCTCCAGGTCCTCGGCGCAGCGGGTCGCGAAATCCTCCTCGCTCTCGCCGTCCTCCGCCTCCCAGAACCAGTGCGGGCAGCTGGTGTGGAGGATGCGGTCGATCGGCAGGTCGAAGTCCTTGTGGTTCGGCACGAGGCCAGTCAGCGACGCCGTTGCCACCGTCACACCGTGATAGGCGCGCTTGCGGGAGATGATCTTCTTCTTCTCCGGCTTGCCGATGGCGTTGTGATAGTACCAGGCGAGCTTGATCGCCGTGTCGTTGGCCTCCGACCCGGAATTGGCGAAGAAGACCTTCGACATCGGGACGGGCGCGATCTCCAGGAGCTTCTCGGCCAGCTCGATCCCGGGCATGTGCGTCTTGTGCGTGAACTGGTGGTAGAAGTCGAGGGTCGAGAGCGCCTTGTGGCCGGCCGCGACCAGCCGCTCGTCGCCGAAGCCCAGCGCCGTGCACCACAGGCCGGCCATGCCTTCGATATATTCCTTGCCGCCGTCGTCGTAGACGTAGATGCCCTTGCCGCGCTCGATGATCAGCGGGCCGTCGGTCTGGTGCAGCTTCAGGTTCGTGTAGGGGTGGACCAGGCTGGCAATGTCCCGGCTGGCGGGGGAATTGCCGGCGAAGCGCGGCTGTTCGTTCATCAAAGGCTCCCTGGATCTGCGCCTCCGGAGGGACCGCGGCGCATGTGAATTCGGCGGCAATATAGAGCGCGGCTCCTCCCCCGGCTAGCGGTGGGGCCGGATGCAGTCCCGCACCCGAGACATGGCTGCTTGTGGCGAATCGCGATCGGCGAACAAAAGGGGTTCAAAAGCGCGAAAAGGTTGTGTTATTCTTTCGTTAACCTAGGGGGAAGTGATGATCCGTTCGCTGGCATTCGCCTTGCTCGTTGTCGTCTGCGGCACGCAGGCTCCCGCACCGGCCGCCGCGCGCGAGACCTTCCACGTCGCCGGTTGGTATGGAGCGTCGGTCAACCGGAACGGCCGGTTCGTCATGTGCGCCGTCAGCAAATCGGTCGGCCGCGGGACGGATGCCATATTCATCATGAGCCGAACCGGCGGAATGTCGGTCGCTCTGGCGAACAAAAACTTCCCCTTCATGCAGGGGGCGGGTGTCTATCTCACTTATTCGATCGATGGCTCCGAGCCGGTTCGGGTCGAGGCCAGGGCGATCAATCAGGACATCATCCGGTTCGCCATTCCGTCGCACACGGAACTGGTCAGGCGACTTCGGCAAGGCAACCGCTTCCTCATCCGGCTGAGACACGACACCATTGTTGTCAGCCTCGCGGGTTCAGCGGCTGCGCTGGAGAGGATGCGTCAATGCGTCATCAACAGGCTCGACGTCGAGGCCGGTCGCGCGCCCCGGTATCTCGTGCGGCGGCCGGCCAGGACGCCCCGCAGGGCCGTGGCACGGACGGCGTCGCGGGGTGGCGCCGGTTCGACCCGGAAAGCGGCCGGCAGCAATGGCGGCGTATCCGGCGCCGCGCGCCGGCTCGAGGCCGTGACCTATGTCGCCAACCTTCTCGCGAAGGCCGGCTT
>CAYGKX010000605.1:0-2426 GCA_964350225.1 uncultured Rhodospirillaceae bacterium
GCAAGGCGGCGGCGACCGCCGGCCAATCGACCACCGGCCCTTCGACGGTCGGCAAAAAGCCGTCCACCGGAAAGTCTCCCGCGGGCCAAAGCGGCGCGAAGAAAAGCAGCACCAAAAAAAGCGGCACCAACCGAAGTGCCGCTGGTAAGGCCGGTGCGGGGAAGACCAGTGCGGGGAAGACTGGTGCGGGAAAGACCGGTACGGGGAAGACTGGCGGTCGGCAACTGACGGCTTATCAGCAGGCAAAGCGCGACAAGCGCCGGCGGGAGATTCTCGACGCGGCGGCGGAGGTCTTCGCCGAAAAGGGCTATTTCGCCGCGACCATTCAGGACATTGCCGACCGGATCGACATGCGGGCCGGCAGCCTCTACTACCACCTCGCCTCCAAAGAGGAAGCGCTTGCCGAGGTCTGCCGCATGAGCGGCCAGGCCTTCGTCGACGGGGCGGAGGCGATCCTCGCGGCCGGCAAGCCGGTCCCCGACACGATCCGCGACGGCATCCGCCTCCATCTCGACGACCGGTGGCGCAACTACGTTTCCAACTTCGCCTTCAATCGCGGCATGCTGCCAGACAATGTGCGCCCGGAGATGGATGCCATCGCCCGCGGCTATCTCGACGTCTGGGTCAAGATCCTGACGCGCGGCCAGAAGGACGGCACCCTCGCCGGCGACATCGACCCCCGCACGGCCGCCGCCGCCCTCCTCGCCATCTGCAACGGCGCCGTGTCC
This sequence comes from uncultured Rhodospirillaceae bacterium, assembly GCA_964350225.1. Taxonomy (GTDB): domain Bacteria; phylum Pseudomonadota; class Alphaproteobacteria; order Bin65; family Bin65; genus CAYGKX01. Next base: position 729 of record CAYGKX010000605.1, read on the forward strand.
GCCGCCCACGACGGCGCGAGCGCGGAAGAGATCGCGGAGCGGGTCTACCGCCTGTTCATGGGGGGCGTGGCGGCGGGGTGATGGGCGGCCGCCGGCCCCGACCGATCTCGAATCCTGTCCAGGGCTGCCCCCTACACCTCCAGCACCGTCGAGCCCGTCGTCCGGCGGTTCTCCATGTCGTCATGGGCGCGGGCGCCTTCGGACAGCGGGTAGCGCTGGTTGATCTCAACCTTCAGGGTGCCGTCGGCGACGAGGCCCCAGAGCGTTTCGGCGTTGCGCTGGCGTTCGGCCGGGTCGGCGATGAAAGTGTTGAGACCGCCCCGGGTCAGGGTCAGGGACTTGGGGGACATGACGCCGAGGTTGATCGGGTCGGGCGGACCCGACGCCTGGCCATAGGAGACGAGGTGACCGCGCGGGGCGAGCGCCTCGAAGCCCTTGAGGAGGGTGTCCTTGCCGATGGCGTCGTAGACGACCCGGACGCCCTCCCCGCCCGTTAGGTCCATCACGGCCTCGGCGAAGTCGACCTGGGTATAGAGGATCGGGTGATCGCAGCCATGGGCGCGTGCGAGGTCGGCCTTTTCCTCGGTCGAGACGGTGCCGAAGACCTCCCCGCCCTTGGCCTTGGCCCACTGGCAGAGGAGGAGCCCCATGCCGCCCGCCGCCGCATGGACCAGCACCTTGTCGCCCGGCTGCATGGCGTAGCTTTCGTGCAGTAGGTAATGGGCGGTCAGTCCCTGGAGAGTGGAGGCCGCGGCGGTCTCCTCGCTCGTGTGGTCGGGCAGGTGGATGAGCCGGCCCGCGGGGATCGTCCGCCATTCCGCGAAGGACCCCATCGTCATGCAGTAGGACACCCTGTTGCCGACCGCGAAGCTATCGACCCCGTCGCCCAATGCCTCGACGACCCCGGCGCCCTCCATGCCGATCACGGCCGGCAGGTCGAAGGTCGTCGGGTAGGAGCCGCGCCGGTGCGACACGTCGATAAAGTTCAGGCCGACCGCCGTGTGGCGCAGCAGGACTTCGCCCGGGCCCGGGTCCGGCACCTCGATCGCCTCCCACTTGAGGACGTCGGGATCGCCGGTTTCGTACATGCGGAGGGCGTGGCATTGGCTGGGCATGAGGGTTCCTTCCGGGTGCAGGGCCGTGCCGGCGCCTATCGGGCGCGTCTGTCGACGATACGCTTGGCCTTGAATTCGGTCTTGGGCAGGGTCTCCGGCGCCAGGACCTCGACGTCCACCCTGAGTTCGATGCGCGAGGTGATCGCGTTGGCGACGGCGGCCACCACCGTGTCCGGGCTGCCGTGTGCGTTCGCGACCGCGTCGGCGACCGCCGCTGGGTCGCCGGTCACCGGATGCTCGACCCGGACGGTCATCGTGTCGATGCCGTCGGCGTTGGTTGCCAGCACGATCTCGAACTCGTCGCCGAGCCCGTCGACGGAGCGCACGCCCTCCTCCAGGATCGACGGATAGAACTTGATGCCGCGCAGGTTCATCAGGTCGTCGGCCCGGCCCTGGAAGCCGCCGACGGCACGGACATGGGTGCGCCCGCACTGGCATTGCGTGTCGTCGAGAACCGTGTAGTCGCCGACGACGAAGCGGAGCTGCGAGGAGCTTTCGGAGTTCATGTTGGTGCAGACGGGGCTGCCCCGTTCGCCGATGGGAAGGCGTGCCTTGGTTTCCGGGTCGATCAACTCCCACACCT
>CAYGKX010000606.1:0-2416 GCA_964350225.1 uncultured Rhodospirillaceae bacterium
AGATCTGGAAGCCGGACATCGGCAAGTGCACGACCTACCGGGTGACGAACCTCAAGGGGTCCGCCTGTGGCCGTTGCATGAAGATGTGCCCCTGGAACAAGGAGGGCATCCTCGCGCACCGGCTTGGCATGTGGGCGGCAATTAGGCTGCCCTGGTCGCGGCGCTTCCTGATCTGGCTCGACGACGTCATGAAGTATGGTGTCCGCAACAAGATCAAGCGCTGGTGGCTGGATCTGGAGATCGTCGACGGCAAGGTCGTGAAGCCCGACGGCACGAACGAGCGCGACTTGCATCTGGAGCGGAAGGAGAAGCTGAAGGATCCGCGCCCAACGGCCGTCTACCCGCCGGAGCGGTGGCCCGAGGTCGACCGGCGCGACCCCCTCCCGTTCGACCGCAAGCAGGGCATCGCGGACGCGGCCCAGGCGGCGGAGGCGCTAAAGAAGCTGAAGGAAGCTCACCGCATCAAGGCGTGATGCGCCGGGCTCCCCGTCGCGGCATCCTGCCCGGATCGGGGGCACAGGGCTTCCGATGCGGGGCGGGAGCCGCTATTGTGCAGCGCACAAGGCTGACGGCGCCAAGCGGCGCGGGGACCGATGCCGCCACGGCGGCCAGGAGAGGGGACGGGGACCGATCGAAGCGCTTCACCTCCGGGAAGTGATCGTCTTTCTCGTTGCGGCCGGCGTCGTCGTGCCGCTGTTCCGGCGCCTGCGGGTCAGCCCGGTTCTGGGTTTCCTCCTCGTCGGTCTCCTGATCGGGCCCTACGGCCTGGCCCGGTTCGCCGACGATCTCCCCTGGCTGCGCTACCTGTCGATATCGGATCTGAAGGGCGTGCAGGCGCTGGCCGAACTGGGGGTGGTCTTCCTCCTCTTCATGATCGGTCTGGAACTATCGGTCGACCGGCTCTGGAAGATGCGCCGCCTCGTCTTCGGGCTGGGCGGCGCGCAGGTCATCGTGACCGGCGCCATCATTTGCGGCGTCGCCTCCTTTTTCGACAACAGCCTCCCCGTCGCGGCCGTACTGGGCGCGGGGTTCGCCCTGTCCTCGACCGCGATCGTCATGCAACTCCTGACGGAGAACCGTCGCCTGGGCACGGTCACCGGCCGGACTGGCTTCGCCATTCTGCTGTTCCAGGATCTGGCCGTCCTGCCGATCCTCTTTCTGGTCGGGGCGTTCGCCGCGCGCAGCGACGGTCCGGTACTCGTCGCCTTCGGCCTCGCGATGGGCCAGGCCGCCCTCGCCGTCGCGATCATCCTGGTGCTCGGCCGCTTCCTCATCCGGCCTCTCTTCCGGTTCATCGGGAAGGCGGCGAGCCGGGAAATGTTCCTGGCGCTTGTGCTGCTCGTCATCGTCGGCACGGCGCTCGCGACCCACGAGATCGGCATGTCGATGGCGCTGGGCGCCTTTCTGGCCGGGCTGCTCCTGGCCGAAACCGAATACCGCCACGAAATCGAGATCGACATTGAACCCTTCAAGGGCCTGCTGCTCGGCCTTTTCTTCGTTTCGGTCGGCATGTCGGTCGACCTCGCCCAGGTGGCCGTCCGTCCCGGCTGGCTCCTCGCGTCCGTCGTCGGGCTGTTCGCGATCAAGGCCGCGGTAATCTTCGTGCTGGCATCGCTCTTCCGGGAGCGGCGCTCGGTCGCGGTGGAGGTGGCCTTGCTGCTCGGACAGGGGGGCGAGTTTGCCTTTCTCGTCATCGGCTTGTCCTCGACCCTGGGCCTGATGCCGCAGGGCACGGCGCAATTCATGCTGCTGGTCGCCGGGGTGACGATGATCGCGACCCCGGCCGTGGCCCATATCGCGCGGCGTCTCGCCCGCCGGCTGGAGGCGCGCGAGGCCGGCGCCGGGAAGGCCGTCGGCGAGGTGCCTGCGGATCTGTCCGGTCATGTGATCATCGTCGGCTATGGCCGGGTTGGGCAGATGATCGGCACGTTCCTCGACGCCCAGGAACTGCCCTATGTCGCACTCGACAACGACGCCACACAGGTTGCCCAGTTTCGCAGCAAGGGGTCCGGCGTCTATTTCGGCGATGCCAGCCGGCCCGACCTGTTGCGGAAGTTCGGTATCGAGCGGGCGTCGGCCCTGGTCGTGACCATGGACAGTGCCATCCTGGCCGAACGGGTCGTGGAATCCGCGCGTCGTCTCTGGCCCGACCTGCCCATTTTCGCGCGGGCGCGGGACAAGGCGCACGCGATGCGGCTCATCGATCATGGCGCGAGCCATGTCGTCCCGGAGATGACCGAGGCCAGCCTGCAGTTGAGCGAGATGGTCCTGATGGGAGCTGGCGTGCCCGACAGTGCCGCCCGCCATATGGTCGAGGCGCGCCGGCAGGAAGAACAGGGCGCGGTCGAGGACAGCCGCCGGAAAGCGACCGACTGAGGCGGGTCAGTCGAAGGCTCGCACGCGGGGTGGTTATTGC
>CAYGKX010000607.1:0-2408 GCA_964350225.1 uncultured Rhodospirillaceae bacterium
TTCGGCAGGACCGTGGCCGGGAAACCGGGCTGGCCCTGGTCGAGGTTGCAGGCAAGGATGTCCACCGGCAGCAGGCCGCGCCATTTCAGCTCGTAGAGGGCCGCGAGCAGCGTGTAGCTGTCCTTCCCGCCGGAAAGACAGACCAGCCAGCGCGCATCCCGCTCGATCATCCCGTACTGCTCGATGGCCTCGCGGACATTGCGCATGATCCGCTTGCGAAGTTTCTTGAACTCCGTTGTCGCGGGCGCTCCCCTGAAGAGCGGATGGATATCGTCGCCGTCGTCGAGCATGCAGATGGGCTTAGAGCGATCCGGAGGGCGCGGCAAGCGGTGTTGCGGTTGAGGCGGCGTGTGGGCTTCGCGCGGGGGGCAACAGGGCGCGCGAGGTTAATGCTTGAAAACAAGGCAAAAGGCGCGAAAAAGGCACGTCGGAATCGCGTCGGTGGATACGTCGGTGCAGGCGCTTTGGAAACCTCCGGGCGGCAGGCGGCGTTCAGGGAGGTTGACGATTGGTTAATGTCGGTTTGGAGCCGCTTGCAGTCTTTGGTGCAAGCGCAGCGAATGGCAGGTTTGAGCCCGGAACGGACCCTTCCAATCAACTGATTTCTCCAGCGCAAGGAGGACATCGACCGCCCTTGGACCGTTTGCCTAAGGCCGCTCCCGATCAAAGACCACCTCTCCATCCATGATCGACTGCATATAATCGCAAGAATTGGGCTGCGACTGGAAATGCAGCCACGCATATTTGGCGAAGCGCTCGGGTGCCATGAAGTACATGAATGCGGAAATAGAGGCATTGCTTGCGGTGCCCTTCAATACGACGTTTTCGCCAAATCTTGCCTGCTCGTCAGGAGGCAGCGATCGGATCTGCATGACGTGAGCCGCGTATTCCTCAGTTGCGATACAACTCTCGAATGGACAATCCACACGCTCATAGGCCGCGTGGGTCAGTTCATGGACGAATACGCTGTCCCACATTGCTTCGTCCGAAATGCCCGCGAATGCGCCAACCCTTGAACGTTTGGCCGCCATTGCAGTCGGCGACAGAATTTCGATCTGACCCCGGCCGCAATGGTAAAGTCCTAGGCAAGAACCGTTGACGGCATCGATGGTGTAAACGACCGTAATCTCAAGAGGCTCAGGCACACGAACTCCGCAGCGAGACAGACTGTCCCGCGCCGCGTTTATGCTTCGGCAGGCGCGCCTTGCAATTTCTTCGTGGGTCGCTTCGACACGAATATGCGTGCCGGCGCAGAGAAGGGCTCCGGCCGATACAGGCGAACTCGCCACAATGTAGAACGCAATGAGTAACCACCATTGCATGCGCTTGCTTAACTTGTTGGAGGACGGGGTGGCAACACGCCTAAATGTACGGCGACGGTCCGCTGCGAGCTCAAAGCAAGCTTTGGGGTATCTGTTTGTGTTCGGTCGACCACTGTGCTTCGAGGCGTCTGAAGCAACAATTTAGGATTTGTTCATGTTGAACGCGTCACGGTAAATGCGCCAAGTGCCGTCGATTTGGCGACGAAGGACCGTCAGGAATTTTCCTTCGACTTGTTCACCGACCGAGAAGTTTCCAGTCGAAAACGCCCAGTCGCCCATGATCACGACTTCGTTGGCTTCAATCTTCATGGACGCAGGTTTTGACTTTGCAAATGCGGCAGGAATGCCTTTGGAGAATGTTCCGAAATCCGCAGCAGGCATACCGGGCACCATTCTCAAACCCTCGGTATCCCAAAGAGCAAGCCAAGCTTCAGAATCCCCTGCCACTCGCGCTGCGCTGTAATTCGACCAGATTTCAAGGATTGCTGCCTCGTCTGTGGCGTTGTCTGCAAAACCTGCGGCCGGGAAAAAGAAGGTCGCCGCCACAGCGAGTGCCGCAAAGAAGTCCCTAGATGCCGAAAACATGATGCGCGTCCCTTCATTCTTCAATTAGTAGGGGTTCAATATCGTCGGCCGCATCAGTCGGTACATTGATAAGAGTCAATCACCTGGCGATTTCTGCATCGCGAAGCGAAATTCCGAAGCTTAATTCCAAGGTCTGCTATGTCCGCATTGCGGACATCCGCCTTTTAACGCCCCTCACCCCTCCCCGATCTTATCCTGCGTCTTCGTCTCGAAATCGCTCGCATCATGCCGCTCGTGCAACTGCATCTCCGGCTCACCGAAGCTGCGGTTCACCATGCGCCCCCGCTGCACTGCGGGCCGCGCGTCGATCAGCTTCGCCCAGTGCTGTACGTGCTCATAGCTCTCCACGTCGAGGAACGTCCCCGCATTATACTGCCGCCCCAGCGCCAGTTGCCCGTACCACGACCAGATCGCGATATCGGCGATGGTGTAATCGGCACCCGTCATGAACTCGTGATCCGCCAGATGGTCCTCAAGGCCGACTACATGGGCGAGACCGAG
>CAYGKX010000608.1:0-2399 GCA_964350225.1 uncultured Rhodospirillaceae bacterium
AGTTCGCGACAGTCCGGGCCAATGGACCGTCGGCCCGATTTTCGAAGGTCGGCCTGCCCGCGAAGCAGACCGTCGTCGTGTTGCAGTCGCGCGGCTATTGAGGGCCGGCGTTCGGCAAGAAAAAACCCCGGCTCGCAGGCCGGGGCTTTTCTGAGGAGACTCTACGAGCCTTCACCCCGCCTTGATCGACGCCGCGGTCTGGCCGAACAGGACCTTCTTCGCTTCTTCCGACATGCCCTGCTGCTCCGGCGGACGGATTTCGTCGCCGATCTCATAGGCGCGCTTGGTCGCCGGACGCTCGCGGATCGCGTCGAACCAGCGGCGCAGGTTCGGGAAGTCGTCGAGGTTCTGGCCCTGCCGCTTCCACGGCACGACCCACGGGTAGGACGCCATGTCGGCGATCGAGTAGAAATCGCCGGCCAGGAACTCCCGGTCCGCCAGGCGCGTGTCCATCACGCCATAGAGACGGTTGGTCTCGTTGACGTAGCGGTCGATCGCATATTGCAGCTTCTCGGGCGCGTAGTTATTGAAGTGGTGGTTCTGCCCGGCCATCGGCCCGAGCCCGCCCATCTGCCACATCAGCCATTGCAGCACCTCCGCCCGCGGGCGGAGGTCGGACGGCAGGAACTGCCCCGTCTTCTCGCCGAGATAGATCAGGATCGCGCCCGTTTCGAAGACGGACACGGGCGCGCCGCCACCCGAGGGCTCCGTATCGACGATGGCCGGCATGCGGTTGTTCGGCGCGATCTTGAGGAAGTCCGGCTCGAACTGCTCGCCGGCGCCGATGTTGATCGGTTTGATCTCGTAGTCGATGCCCGCTTCCTCGAGGAACAGGGTGATCTTGTGGCCGTTCGGTGTCGGCCAGTAGTAGAGCTCGATCATGAGGTCTCCCTAGATGTCGGTGGCGGTCGGCCGGCCCAGAGGGGTTTGTTCTTGTCGGCCGGCCGGTGTGTCGCGGGCTAATGTCGGTTCGCCCGGGGCGAGCGTCAATGTGCGCGCCCGTTGCTGCGCCGATGTCCGGTCCGCGGCCCTACTTCGCGCACCAGAATTCGTACTCGACGAGCATGCCGGGGATCGCCAGTGCCTCGATGACGCGGAGCGTGCCGGCAGCAGGCTTGACGTCGACATCGGCGAAGAATTCGGCGAACAGCCCGAAGATCGCCTCGTAGCTCTCCGGCGGGACCAGCTTGGTCATCGTGAACTCGATGCGGATGATGTCCTGCTTGGTATAGCCCGCGGTTTCAAGATAGCCGGGTATGCCGTCCAGAATGTCCTTCGTCTGGGCGACGGCATCCTCCGGATGATGGACCGTGCCGTCGGTGCCGACGGCGCCGAGGCCGGCCATCAGGAAGATCTCGGAGAAATCGGTGAGCTTCACGCCCCAGTTGAACATCGCGCCATAGTCGGGCGCGAACGGGTGCGGGACGGGGGTCTTGGTCGCCATGACGGGAGCTCCTCGCTTCAGGGGTGAGACGGGAGCTTAGTCGCCCGGCGGGCGTCGGGCGAGTCAAGGCTGGGTGAGGAGGGCCGGGGCGGAGGCCGAGCCCATCGTCATGTCCTTCGACAGGCTCAGGATGAGGGTTGTCCCGTCGAAAATGGCTCCCCTCATCCTGAGCCTGTCGAAGGATACGACGGCGGAAAGGATCGCGTAACGAACCTAACCCGTGAACAGCTCCTTCACCTTCTGGAAGAAGCTGTCGGACTTGGGGCTTATGCTGTCGCCGCCGGCGGCCGCGAAGTCCTCGAGGATCTTCTTCTGCTTCGCCGACAGGTTCTTCGGCGTCTCGACCTCGATCTCGATATACATGTCGCCGCGGGCGCTGGAGCGGAGGACGCTCATGCCCTTGCCGCGCAGGCGGAACTGTTCGCCGGTCTGGGTACCGGCCGGGATCGTCACCTTCGCCCGCTTGCCGTCGACCGTCGGCACCTCGATCGCGCCGCCAAGGGCGGCCGTCGTCATCGGGATGGGGACGTGGCAGAAGATGTTCGGCCCGTCCCGGTGGAAGACGTCGTGGGGCGTGATGCCGATGAAGATATACAGGTCGCCGGGCGAGGACCCGCGCATGCCGGCCTCGCCCTTGCCGGCAAGACGGATGCGGGTGCCGTCGTCGACACCCGCCGGCACGTTGACGGACAGGGTCTGCTGCTCGTGCTGGCGGCCCGAACCGCCGCAGGCCTTGCAGGGGTTGGCGATGGTCTCGCCGGTGCCGCCGCAGGTCGGGCAGGTGCGTTCGATCGTGAAGAAGCCCTGGCTCGCGCGGACGCGTCCGCGGCCGTTACAGGTGGGGCACTGGGTCGGCTCCGACCCGCCCTCGGCGCCGGAGCCATCGCAGGAGCCGCAAGCGACCGCCGTGGGCACCCGGATCGTCGCCTGCTTGCCGGAGAAGGCCTCCTCCAGC
>CAYGKX010000609.1:0-2383 GCA_964350225.1 uncultured Rhodospirillaceae bacterium
ACTGTGCTTTACCTCCGAGCTCAAGCGATATCTTCTTAACCGTGTCGGAGCTTTCGCGCATGAAGGGCTTGCCGATCTCCGTCGAACCGGTGAAGGAAAGCTTGCGCACGATCGGGTTCGCGGTCAGCTCGCCTCCAATCGACTTCGAGTCCCCCGTGACAACATTGAAGACGCCCTTCGGGATGCCCGCCCGGTCCGCAAGTTCGGCGAGGGCCAGCGCGGATAGAGGTGTGCCTTCCGCCGGCTTCACAACGACCGGGCAGCCGGCGGCGAGGGCCGGGGCGATCTTCCGGGTGATCATGGCGATGGGGAAGTTCCAGGGCGTTATCGCGGCGCAGACGCCGATCGGCTCCTTTAGCGTCACGATGCGCTTGTCGCCCCAGGGCGACGGGATCGTGTCGCCATAGATCCGCTTGGCCTCTTCGGCGAACCATTCGACGAAGGAGGCCCCATAGACGACCTCGCCCTTGGCCTCGGCGAGCGGCTTGCCCTGCTCCGTCACCATGATCGCGGCGAGATCGTCCTGGTTCGCCATCTGAAGGTCGAACCAGCGGCGCAGGATGGCGCCCCGCTCTTTCCCGGGCAACTTGCGCCAGGCCGGCCAGGCGGAGTTTGCCGCCTCGACCGCGCGCCGCGTCTCCGCCGCCCCCATGTCGGGCACGGTGCCGATCAGGTTGCCGTTGGCGGGATTCGTCACCTCGAACGTTCCGCCGCCGTCGGCTCCCGCCCAGGCCCCATCGACATAGGCTTCCGATTTCAAGAGTGAGGCATCGTTGAGCTGCATGGTCTTCCTCCCGCCGCGACTGGTTTGGCCGGCATCCTATCAGGAGACGGTTTCACCGCAATTGATGGCGCGGCATTCGGAGACGACGGCGGGCCGGTCAGTCGAGCCCATGCCGGTTGGCGAGGACGACCTCCGGACGTACCAGTCGCAGCAGGGACCGCCGGTGGGCGGCGAAGACACGCCAGGCCGCATCGACGTCCCGCCGCGCGCGGTGCCATCTAACCGCGGGCGGATAATTCAGGGCCTCGACGATACGGGACAGGCCCGCCGCCCGTTTCGGGGAGGTCTTGCGGATGATTCCGCAGCCATAGTCGGTATCGACGGTGAGATAGCGCACATCGACACGGTCGAAGACGAAGTTGAGATACGCGCGGTAGGTCTCCCCACACCAGTGATCCGGAATGAAGGTCGGGCTGGCCAACTCCCGGCTGGGTGGCAGGCAGTCGTGCACCACCATCACGCCGCCGTCCTCGAGCAGCCCGAAGGCCGCCTCAATATCGCGGTAGGAGGTACCGTAGCCGTGATAGGGGTCAACCAGCATGATGTCGTAGGTCCGGCCGTTGGCCGCGATACGGGCGAGCGGCTCCGTCACGTCCATATCGGGGCTACGGTAATCGACCGCACACCCGTCCGAAGGCCCTTCCGGCGGTCCCTCCCCACAGCGGTACATCAGCCGCTCGCACAGGTCGAACCGGCTTCTGTCGATATCGGCGTAATGGTGGCCGGTCGTGATGGACGCGAATTCCAGATACCGGCGCAGACGGTATCGATCGGCGAAATAGTGGATAAGGTCCACCTTGCCGACGACGGGTGGGCGGCGAAACGGGAACGTCAGCCCCATACGGAAACCCAGCGAACGCGAGCTTGCAGCCTGCAAGACTGCAAATTTTATCTTATCAATCGGTTAATCGGAGCGCCGAGAGCCCCTGGAGGCCCTGTTCGTGCCTGGCCACGCATGAGGTGCTGTAGGTCGCTCGCGGGCGGACCATTCAGCCTCGCGAGTTCGTCGAAGGCTCAGCCCGCGAGTCGCCTGGCACTACAGATCGTGAAGTTGTTTCCCCTCCCCTCGCTCGTCATCCTCCCGCGCCCTCGACGAGGACCGGATCGAACCCCAGCGCCCGCCGCCCTATCGGAGAAGCTTCCGAGCCTTCCTGGGCGACATGCCCTGGTCGCGCATCAAGAGCCGGGTGGCGGCATAGGGAGTGTGGAGCGGCAGGAGGGCGCAGCCCTACTCGACCGTCACGCTCTTCGCCAGGTTGCGTGGCTGATCGACGTCCGTGCCTTTCTGGACGGCGGTGTGATAGGCGAGCAGCTGGACGGGGATCGAGTAGAGGATCGGGGCGACGAAGGGGTCGACGGTCGGGAGTTCTACTGTCGCCATGGCCTTCCGGCCGAGCCGTTCGATGCCCGCCTTGTCGGAGAGGAAGATGACCTTCCCGCCCCGGGCAATGACCTCCTCGGTGTTGGACGCCGTCTTGTCGAAGAGTTCGTCGGACGGTGCGATCACGATGATCGGCACCTTCTCGTCGATCAGCGCGATCGGACCGTGTTTCATCTCGCCGGCGGCGTAGCCCTCCGCGTGGATGTAGGAGATTTCCT
>CAYGKX010000610.1:0-2359 GCA_964350225.1 uncultured Rhodospirillaceae bacterium
CCGCACCGCGAAACGTGATGCTGGATGATCAATGGTTCGAATGGTAAGCGTCCCTGCTTGTCTATACAAGCTGGGAGCGTCGGCGACCGGGACCGCACCCGGAAGCCTCCGTCCGTAACGGGGAGGAAGACATGAAGATACGTACAGCTCTGGCCGCGGCCGTTTCCGCCGCGGCCCTCGTTTGCGTCGCCAACACGGCAGGCGCCCGCACCTACAACATGAAACTGGCGCACTTCGTGCCCGCCGCGCATCCGGTTTCCAAGTGGCTCGCCGCCTGGGCCAAGCAGATGGAAACCGAGTCCAACGGCGAGATGAAGATCACCGTCATTCCGGGCTCCCAGATGGGCCCGCCGCCGAAATACTCCGACCTCGTCCGCCGCGGCCAGGTCGACTTCGCCTGGTTCGCCCACGGCTTCACGCCGGGACGCTTCCCGCTGACCGAGATCTCGAACCTGCCCTACCTCGCGGGCAGCGGCGAGATCGGCTCGCAGATGGTCAACGACAAGGAGATGCGTTCAAAGTATCTCGACGCCGAGCACAAGGGCACGCAGGTCCTGGTTCTGTTTACCCACCAGCCGGGCAACATCAATTCCCACGACAAGCCGATCCGGCGGGTCGAGGACATGAAGGGCATGCGGATGCGTTTCGCCTCCGCCACGATCAAGGACTTCATCGCCGCCCTCGGCGGAACGCCGGTCGGCATGCCGCCGACGCAGATTGTCGAATCGATGCAGAAGGGCACCCTCGACGGCGCCTGGATCGATTATGGAGGAGCCGGCCTCGCCTTCCGACTGGGCCCGGTCACGAAATACACAACCGAGATGTACTCCTACATCACGAGCTTCGGCTTCGCGATGAATGCGCGGAAGTACAAGAGCATGCCGGACAAGCTGCGCAAGATCATCGACGCCTCGGTCGACGGCAAGGCGAAGGAGATCGGCGGGCTGTTCGATGGCATGGATGCACCCGGCAAGGCCGTCATGATGAAGGCCGGCATGACCCCCATCAAGCTGAGCCCCGAAGAGGACAAGCGCTTCAAGGAGATCGGCGCCAAGGTCGCCGAGGCGAAGCTCGCCCAGCTCGAGAAGCGTGGCCTGCCTGCCCGGGAGGTCTACAAGATGATGCAGGACCTGTCGGCCAAATACGCCAAGACCAGCCGCAACTTCTGGAAATAGCCGGAGAAGGGCTGCATCGTGGCAACGGCCGGTACAGGCCAGGGAACGGGGGAGGCGGCGCCGGCCGCCTCCCTTCGTGGTGAGAAGATCCTGCACCGGATGGCGCTCCCGTTCGGCTATGCCGGGGCGCTCGTCCTCCTGTTCATGATGCTCTACACGACCTATGCCGTCCTGATGCGGCAGCTCTTCGACAGTCCTGTCTTCGGCGTCGTCGACGTGATGGAACTGGCGCTCGTCGCCTGCATCTTCATCGCCCTGCCGGGCATCTTCCTGCGCGACGAGAACATCACGGTCGACATCGTCGACCAGCTGGTGCCGCGCCGGGTGCGCATCGTCCTGCGCTTCGTCGGCCTGTTCCTGACCCTGCTGCTGCTGTCCTTTGCCCTGTTCGGCATGTACGAACCGGCCCTGGACAAGTATGTCTCCGGCGAGCAGACGATGGCCCTCGGCATCAGCCGGTTCAACCACTGGATCCCGATCATCTTCGGCGTCGCCTTCTCGATCCTCGGCACCCTCGCTGTTCTCTTCATCTACCTCCGGTTCGGCGTGCGCGAGGCGACCTTCGAGGACAACGACCCCGACGCCGTCCACTCCACCGAAACCGGCGCCTGAGCCGGCCGGCCCCGTCATGACCCGATCAGCCCCATGAGCCCCGAAACCATCGGCATAATCGCGCTGATCGCGCTGATCGTCCTGATCCTCGCGCGCATCCCCGTGGCCGTCGCCCTGGGGCTTGTCGGCTTCTTCGGCTATGCCGCCGTCGACAATTTCCGCAACGCCTTCGCCGATCTGTCCAACACGCCCTACGAGGACATGATCGGCAAGTACGGCCTGACCGTCGTCCCGCTGTTCATCCTGATGGGGGTGGTCACGGCGCGATCCGGCATGTCGCGCGAACTCTACCAGGCGGCGAATGCCGTCTTCAGCGGCGTGCGCGGCGCGCTTGCCATGGGCACGATCGGCGCCTGCGCGGGCTTCGGTGCGATCTGCGGCTCCTCCCTCGCGACATCGGCGACGATGGCGCGGGTCGCGGTGCCGGAAATGCGCCGCTACGGCTATGACGAGCGGCTTGCGACCGGCACGGTCGCTTCGGGCGGCACCCTCGGGATCCTGATCCCGCCGTCCGTCATCCTCGTCATCTACGCCATCGTCGCGGAACGCGGGGTGCCGGAGCTCTTCGCCGC
>CAYGKX010000611.1:0-2349 GCA_964350225.1 uncultured Rhodospirillaceae bacterium
CGGGTCCTGGTTCGTGGGGCGGGGCGTCCTTTCCGAGTCGGACGGCGATCAGCCGGGCTCGATCGCCTCCCTGGCGGAGGATGCCGTCGCGATGGGCTTCGAGCCCCTGGTCTATGGCAACAGCAAGGGCTTCCTGAACCACAACCCGTCGGCGGAAACCATGCACTACTGGGCCCGGAAGCTGGGCATCCGGGTCGGCCAGACAATCTCCTTCACGGACGGCACCAAGCTTCAGATCGAACAGGCCCTGGTCGCGAACGGTCTGGGGGCAGGCATCCTGTGCGAGGGGCTTCTCGGGCCCAAGACGACCGATCTGGAAGCGAGCGCCATGGACCTGGCCGACAGAGCCCGGCGGTCAGGCGGGCCGATATCGGACTATGTGATCGCACCGGGCAGCGGGGTCGCGGTGTTTCTGGTTGCGCGCCACGAAGCGGCGCACCGGCAGGCGCTCGCTCATTTCAAGGTCGGGGCCGGTCCGCACCACCTGCTCACCAAGAATTATCACCTCTGCTACCTGGAAATCCCAAAGACGATCAACCGGCTGATGACGTCCGGCGAGGCGTTGCTGACGAACGGCCGGGCCCCGACCGTAGGCGTCTGCGCCGTCGCCAAGCGGCCACTTGCTCCCGGCCAGCGCATTCGCTGCGGTATCGGCAGCTACGCGGTGCGGGGCGAGGCGGTCCGTATAGCCGATCGGCCGGACCATGTCCCGATAGGGCTCCTGCGGGACGCGACGATACGTCGACCCGTCGAACCCGGCGGCGTGCTGACGGCCGAAGACGTCGATCTGCCACCGTCGAGGGCGGTCGACATCTGGCGGGCGACGCGCCCCGCGCGTCCGGACACGCTCTGTCCCACCGGCGACGGATGGCGCCGCGGCGCGATGGTCGCGGGAGGCTACGCATGATCGGAGGGCTGGCCCGCTGGGCCGACCGGCGCCTGCGCCCGAGCGCCCGGTCGCTCGACGACTTCCGTGTCGTCGCCATCATTTCGGTACGGGATTGCGAGCCCTATCTGGACCGCTGCTTCGCCGGGATGGTGGCGCAGGGCGTCGAGATCTGCGTCATCGACAACGACGCGTCTGCGGCTACCAGGGCCATCGTAGACCGATACCGGGGGCGAGGCGTCATCCGGGTCGAGCATTTCCCCTATCCGGGCTATTTCGACTGGATCGGGATTCTCGGCCTCAAGGAACGGCTCGCGCGCACGCTCGACGCGGACTGGATCCTGCTATGGGATTCCGACGAGATCCGGGAGGCCCCGGCGGGCTACGGGACATTGCGCGAAGCCCTCTTCCGGGTCGATCGGGAGGGGTTCAACGCGGTCAATTTCGACGAGTTCGTCTTCCTGCCGACCGACCGGGAGCAGGATTTCGCCGGCCGGGATTTCGTTGCCGGGCTGGAGCATTACTATTTCTTCGAACCCGCGCCGCACCACCGGCTGAGCGGCTGGAAGCGCCAGGCCTGGAAGGTCGACCTGAAGCGATCCGCGGGGCACAAGGCGTCTTTCCCGGGCATTCGGGTCTACCCGCATTCCTTCGCACTCCGCCACTATCTGTTCCTGAGCTGGCGGCACGGCGTCGAGAAATATGTCCATCGCGAATTCTCAAGCGAGGAGTTGAAGCGCGGCTGGAGCGCGGAACGGGCGCGGACGACGGAACGGACGCTGCGCTTGCCCGACGCGGAAGAGGTCGTGCGCTACGGGGAAGACGGGCATTGGGACCGGTCCCGGCCACGGACCCGTCACCTCTGTTTCGACTATGAGGGCGTCGCGGCCTGACCGGTTGGCGGGTTCAGGCGGAGCCCCAGACCGACTGCGCGATGTCGACGACAAGGGCGAGCTTCCGCTTCTCGTCCTCGACGGTGACGAGATTGCCCTCGACATTGCTCGCGAAGCCGCATTGCGGGCTGAGCGCGATGTCGTCGGGGTCGACGAAGCGCGCCGCGTCGTCGATCCGGCGCTTGACCGCGTCGGGGTCCTCCAGTTCGGGCCGCTTGGTGGTGATGAGACCGAGGACGGCGACCTTGCCCCGGGGCAGATGGCGCAGGGGTTCGAATCCGCCGGACCGGGGGTCGTCATACTCCAGGAAAAACAGATCGATATCGAGCCGGCCGAAGACCGTCTCGGCAATCCGGTCGTAGGGACCGTCGGCGACCCAGGTGCTGCGGGAGTTGCCGCGGCAAAGATGGATGCCCACCGCCGTATCCGGCCGCCGTTCCGACACGCAGTCATTCAGGACGTCGACATAGGTGTCGATGAGCGTGTCTGGGTCCTCCCCGATCCCGCGTACATTCTCGCGCAGCCGGTCGTCGAGGAAATAGGTCAGGATCGGGTCGTCGATCTGGATGT
>CAYGKX010000612.1:0-434 GCA_964350225.1 uncultured Rhodospirillaceae bacterium
GGTGCTCCACCACGCGCTGGTCTCCGAACTCGTTCCGATCGAGTGGACGGAGCCGGAAGAGGTCGAGGGACCGCCCCCGGCCGACGGCGGGAAGGACGTCGAGGGCGTGGTGCGGCATTGATACAACGGTGAACTGAAAAAAGGCGCAGCGGGTGCGCCGTTTAGGCCTTCGATCAATTGACGGCGCGCCCGCAGTAGCCTTAAACTTCCCGCCATTAAGGCCGGGGAACAGCAGGGGCAGGTTGGATTATTTGTGTTGGCGTGAGTATCCTTTGTCCGACGCACTGGTTGTCCAACGGGTTGCCCAGACCCGGTTACTCGTACCACCCACCACAGAATAAAGGCGATTGAAGGGGGGCCTTTACCGTGAACAAAAACGATCTCGTCGCAGTCGTAGCCGATAATGCCGGCCTGTCCAAAGCCGATGCCGCCAA
>CAYGKX010000612.1:481-2345 GCA_964350225.1 uncultured Rhodospirillaceae bacterium
CGTGGATGGAATCACCGACGCGCTCAAGGCCGGGGACGACGTGCGACTGGTAGGCTTCGGGACCTTCCTCGTGTCGCGTCGTTCGGCGTCGACCGGGCGCAACCCGCGTACCGGTGCAACCATCCAGATTCCGGCCTCCAATCAGCCGAAGTTCAAGGCTGGCAAGGGCTTGAAGGACGCGTTGAACTAAGCGGGTCAAAGCTGGAAATTCGGAACCGGTCGGCCTCGTGGCCGGCCGGTTTCCATTTGAGGTTCGGTTGTTTCATAAGGCCCGCTGACGGGTATAGTCTGGCGGCTTCAGGGCGGTTAGCTCAGCTGGGAGAGCACTTGGTTTACACCCAAGGGGTCGGCGGTTCGATCCCGTCACCGCCCACCAGCCCGCTTTTTCTTCGCGCTCATCCCCGATTTCTCCCTACTCCCAATCTTCCGGCAGGTCCGCTTTTCCGCGGGAAGACCGACCGGTGGCAGGCGGATATTCCAACCAAAAGGATGGACCGGCGGCCCAAGCCGTAATCAGGTCCGTGGGCATATGTCGTGAGATTTTTCCGCGCGGTTCTGCCGGGGGCAGTTCCGCTGTTGTATGATGACGCGGCGTCCCACCCCTTCCGACGTGCGAGAGAGGCCGCATGACATCCCTTCGCCGACTGACGCTCGCCCTGACCTTTGCTGTCGCCGCTACCGCAGCATTGTGCGGCCCGACGCTTCTGACCGCGTCGCCCGCCGTGGCCGAGGACGAAATCGACCCGAAGAAACTGCGCCGTCTCAACCGCGCGGCCGCGGGAGCCTTCGTGACGCTGATGCCCGCGCCGCCCGAGGACTGGCGTGCCGGCAAGACGGCGACCGACTGGCGTCGGGAAGGCGCCCAGGCGCGGCGCCGCTACCGGCACAAGGAAGACGGTACGGAGATTGCCGTCACACTTGAGATCCGTACCCGGGGCCTGACCTACAAGAAGGACCTGTTCGACAACCCCAAGCGTGCGGCGGCCCGCGGCTACAAGGTGCTTTCGATGGGCAACCAGAAGGTCCTGCTGCGGGACAGCCCGGTCCGGCGCGAGGTCAGGGCCTGGGTCGACGGGCGAATTCTCGTCTACATGAAGGGCCGCGGGGACGTGACCGTCTTCGAGGCGCTCGTAAAAGCCATCGATTTCGACAAGTTGAAGGAGGTCAAGTAATGCGTCTGTCCCGGGTCACCACATCGCGCCTCGCGGCCGTCATGCTCGCCACGTCGGCCCTCGCCGTATCCGCCACCACGACGCCCGCAGTGGCCGCGTCGATCGACGACTACAAGGCGATCGCGACGAAATGGCTGGCCTTCCTGCCCCCGGCACCGAAGGGATGGACACGCACCAAGCCCGCGATACATGTCGTGAATTCCGCCTTCCAGAAGGCGATGGAGGCACGGAGCATCTATCACGACGACAACGGTCCCGCGCAGATCGGCATCTTCATCGGTGCCAAGCCGGGCTTCAAGCCGAACTACCGTCGCGCGGCCTTCGACGATGAGGCGGTCGCGAAAAAGAAAGGGTTCACCCACAAGGTGATCGACGGGCGCAAGTGGCTGGTCCGTGCCAAGAAGGAGAATGTCAGCTATGCCACGCTTCTGGGGCGCGGCATCGTCGTCTACCTGGCTGGCAAATGGGTGAAGCCGGCGCAGATCGAAGCGATGCTCCCCAAGTTCGACTACAAGGGGATCGCCGCCGTAAAGTAGCGGACAATTTTGTCGGGCGTCGGGACGCGAAACCGCGTCTCGAACGCTTGACAGGGTAGGGGGCTTGGCTTATGTCCACGCCTCCACGCCGCGCGGCGCGCGGCTTGGCCCGGTTGGGGGTGTAGCTCAGTTGGTTAGAGCGCTGGCCTGTCACGC
>CAYGKX010000613.1:0-2333 GCA_964350225.1 uncultured Rhodospirillaceae bacterium
ACGGCTCTGCCCCGCCGCTGGACCGGGTCGGGCGCATCCAGGCGGCGATGCTCCTGCAATATGCCGAGAACGATCCCCGCGTGAATGCGACCCGGGCCGGTTACGAGGCAGCCTTGAAAAAGGACGGCAAGACATTCCAGTCCTACGTCTATCCGGGCACCCGCCACGGCTTCCACAATTACTCGACCGCCCGCTACGACGCGGCGGCCGCCAAGCTCGCCTGGGAGCGGACGATCGCCCACTTCAAGAAGCATCTGGCCTAGGCAGGCCTCCAGCGTCACGAGCCGGCCGGCGGCGCGACATCGCCCGACGGTATCATACTGCCGCGGTCCCCCTGACCCCGGCTTCGCTACCGGTCGCTTTCCGGACCGGCGCGGAATACGCCATCGGCCGCGCCGGTGCAGGTCGCGTCGGGGCGGGTCGCTCCGATGCAGGTCGCTTCGGTTCATGTTGCGCTGGTGGAGGTCGCGCCGGCGCTGGCCGTCGCGTAGGCGCGGCCAGCCGCCGTTGTCGTGACGAACCGGTTCTCCGGACGCGGGCCCGTCGTCCGGATCGGATGCCCATAAGCATCAGCGAACCGGATGCTTCTTATGCGAATTATAAATTTGCCTGATCGTTCGCCGGACCCGAATCATGGCCGCGCGCCGGTCGCGGTCGACCGCGCCTTCCGAAACAAGAAACCGGCATCGTCCAGGAGCCTTTAGGTTCATCCTGCGGCGTCACCGGGGAGGAACCCATGAAGATTCTGCGGAAACTGCCGCTGCTTTTCGCTCCCGTCGCGCTGGCTGCGACCACGACCCATGCCGCCGAGACCCTGCGGTTCAACCAGTGGCTTCCGCCGAAGCACTTCGTGATCACGCGCTTCGTCCAGCCCTGGGCCGACGACGTCAAGCGCGTCACCAATGGACGCGTCGTGCTGGAATATACCGCCGCCTCGCTGGGCGCCCCGCCGCGTCAGTATCAGCTGGCGCGTGACGGTGTGGCGGATGTCGTCTGGAACACCCATGGCTATACGCCGGGCCAGTTCCCGCTGACCGAGATCGCGGAACTGCCCTTCCTGGGCAATTCGGCGGAGGCCGTCTCCGTCGCCTACTGGCGCATCTACGAGCGCTACCTCGCCAAGGCAGGCGAGCATAAGGGGGTCAAGGTCATCGGGCTGCACGCCCAGCCGCCGGGCCAGATCTTCAATACCAAGCGGCCCATCGTGATGGCGAAGGACATCCAGGGCCTCAAGCTTCGCACACCCGGCCGGACCGCGGCGGTCATCGCCAAACTGTACGGCGCGGCGCCGGTCGCCGCTCCGTCGACCAAGCAGTATGAGATGCTGGAACGCGGGGTGATCGACGGCACCTTCTTCTCCATCGAAGCCGTGGCCTCGTTCAAGCTCGAAGAATTCGTCAAGTTTGAGAGCCGCGCTCCGGGCGGCTTCTACAACCTGAGCTTCTTCCTGGTGATGAACGCGCGGAAGTGGCAGTCCCTTTCGGCCGCCGACCGGGCCGCCATCGAGAAGGTTTCCGGCGAGGTTTTCGCGCGCCGGGTCGGCAAGGCCTACGACGAGATGGGCGCGGCCGCGCGCAAGCGGCTGACCGCCGGAGGCCTCAAGAGCAACGAGATCTCGGCGGAACTGCTGGCCGACATGAAGAAGCGGACGGCCTATCTCGAGCAGAACTGGATCAAGACGGCGAACAAGAAGGGGGTCGACGGCAAGGCGGTCCTCGCGGCCTTTCGCGCCGAGATCAAGACGCTCGAGAGCGCCGGCAAGTAGGTCCGGAAGCCTGGCGACGGTCCGGCGCGGTTCATCCTCCGCCCCGGGCCGTTCCGGTTCTCCCCGAACGCGATAACCGGTCCCGACCCGACGATGACCCTGCCGCGAATCCTGAACGGCATCCTGACGGGTGTCCTGGTCACGATCCTTCTGTTCATGATGGTCCTGACCACGGTCGATGTCATCGGGCGCGATCTCATGAATGCGCCGCTGCCCTCCGCCTACGAGCTCACCCAACTGCTGATGGCGGCGTCGATCTTCGTCGCGCTGCCGCTGGTCACCGCCGGGCGGGAACATGTCACCATCGCGGCCCTCGATGGGTTCTTCTCCGGGGCAGCGGACCGGGTGCGCACCCTATTCATCAATCTCGTGTCGGCGGCGGTGGTCGGCGGGCTCGCCTGGCGGCTCTTCCTCCAGGGAGACCGTCTCGCCGAGTCGGGTAACGTCACGATGTTCCTCCGCGCGCCGCTCGCGCCCGTCGCCTACGGCGGCTCGGGGTGGACGAACAACGCGGTCGACGCGATCGCCGAGCCGATGCACGGCCGCCCGGCGTCGGTCGAGATCTCCC
>CAYGKX010000614.1:0-2330 GCA_964350225.1 uncultured Rhodospirillaceae bacterium
GGCCGTGAACCAGTTCGAGTGCGAGAGCCGGGTCTCTCACACCTTCTTCGGACACGTCGAGGCAACCCTCGTCCATCGGGACGGCGACTGGCGCTTTCGCCGGAAGAAGACGATCCTACTCAACGACTACATCCCGACCGTCGTCGATTTCTATTCCCTGTAACGACAACCGTGCCCGCCGGCTCGGTCACGTCTTCGCTGGGCTGAAGCGGTCGGCGTGAATGTCATCCTCGGCGACGCCGATTGCCTCAAGGATCGGCAGGGCGGCATCGATCATCGGCGGCGGGCCGCAAAGATAGGCTTCCAGACCAAAGCCATCGAAGACGCTGTCCTCGACGAGGCCCGTCACCAGTCCGCGATCGCCCGTCCAGCCGCTGCCTTCGGGCTCGTCGGACAGGGCGATCCGAAACTGGAAGCCGTCGAGTTCCGTCGACCAACGCTCGAGGAGATCAAGATCGTAGAGATCGCCGCGCGACCTCGCGCCATAGAACAGCGAGATGCGCCGGCCCGCCCCGGCGGCAATCTCCGCCTCGATCATGGCCTTGATCGGCGCGAGGCCCGTTCCCCCGGCGATGCAGAGCGCCGGGCGGTGGACATTCTCCGTAAATCCGAAACGGCCGTAGGGCCCGACGATCTCGATCGCATCGCCCGGGCCGAGGCTCTCCTGAACATACCCGCTCGCCTGCCCGCCCGGATAGAGGCGTATGTCGAAGACGATGCGTTCGTTTCCGGGACGGTTCGCGGCGGAGAAGCTGCGGTCCGGCGAGATACCCGGCAGGATCCATTCGAAATACTGCCCGGCCCGATACGGGATCGGCGCGGCCGTCTCGACCTCGACCTGGACGACCGTGTCACAGACCTGCTCGACCCGCTCGACATGGGCCCAGACCCGTTCAATCCGCGGGGCAGCCACGCCGTCCCGGAGCGTGATCTCCAGGGTCAGGTCCGACAGCGGGCTGCAGAGGCAGGTCAGGATGCGACCGCGCTCCCGGTCCGCATCGCCGAAGACCGCGGGGTCGGCACCCGGCGCCTCTTCGACGTCGCCCGCCACGAGCGTTGCCCGGCATTCCGCGCACTCGCCGGAGCGGCAGTTGTAGGGCATCGGGATGTCGGCGGCGGGGCAGGCCTCCAGAATATTCTGCCCCGCGCCGCAGGCGACGGTGCGCCCGTCTTCAAACCGGATCGTATGGTCGGTCATGCTATCCGGCGGCGACCCGCGCGTCCTTGTCCGAGGCCGGGATCATGTCCATGAAAGGCTCCGGCTCGTCCGGCAAGTCGATGCCCCAATCCCGCGTGACAAAGGCCCGGACCTGTTTGTAATAGGCGTCGCGCATCGCCCTGTTCATCTCGGTCTTGATGCCCCAGTAACGGTAGCGGTCGCTCGTTCGCGACACGTCGGAGCCGAAGGAGGCAAGCCCGACCTTGAGCCATTTCGGCACCGCAGCCTCGACCGCGGCCCGGCCCTCCGGCGTCTCCAACAGCTCCTTCACCCCGTCCATGCCAAGCCCGACATGGCCATATTCCTCGTTCAGGGTGTCCTGGCAGGCCTTGCGGAAGGGCGCATAGGGCGACTTCACGAACTGGCGGAACTGGTGGGCCGCCGCCCGGTCGACCAGCGCCAGGAAGACCATCTGGTCCGCCCAGGTCTCGATCGGCACGTCGAAGGTCGTCAGGTGCCCCTTCCCCTTCGAATATTCCCGCCAGTCGAGGTCGAGTTCGTCGAGCAGCCCGCGGAAGCGCAGGTGATGCCCATATTCCTCCATCACCGTCTTGGCCATCCGCATCTTCATCTCCGGCGTCGGCGCGCGGAGGATCGATTCCTCGAAACAGTCGGCGCCAAACTCCTCGCTGACCACATGGATGTTGATCAGGTTGAGCTGGAGTTCCCGGAACTCCTCATCCTGCTCCCAGAAGGTCTCCGGGGTGACATTGGGGATTTCAGCTTCGCCGTAGGTCTCGGCCATAGTCGCCTCCTTCAAGGGCGGTCGGATCAGTCGTAGAAACGGCGCCGCGCGGGCGCGTAATCCATGATCACGTTCTTGGTCTGGGTGAAGTCGAGCAGGGTTTCGAAAGCGTCCTCGCGGCCGAAGCCGCTCGCCTTGGTGCCGCCGAAGGCACCGCCCGACGGAAACAGGTTGTAGCAATTGACCCACACCCGCCCTGCCTCGACCGCCTGGGCGGTCCGGTGGGCACGGCCGAGATCCTGGGTCCAGATGCCGGCGGCCAGGCCGAAGTCGAGCTGGTTGGCGCGGGCGACCGCCTCGTCGTCTTCGTCGAAAATGTGGAAGGTTGCGACGGGGCCGAAAATCTCCTCCCGCGCGACCGTCATG
>CAYGKX010000615.1:0-2320 GCA_964350225.1 uncultured Rhodospirillaceae bacterium
GACAGGCCCGGCCCCGTTCAGAAAAAACGCTTCTGACATCCGGGAGGGGAGTATGCTATCGTCCGTGAAAATCCAATAACTCAATAGGGAGGCTTAAATGCCAAGAAGTGTGACAATGGCTGCCGCTGTCGTGGCCGCCGTGGCGGTTTCCGCACCCGCCAGTGCAGCAGACGAACTCAAGATCGGTTTCATCACCACCCTGACCGGCGGTGCCGCGTTCCTCGGCAAGGCCCAGCTCAACGGCTTCAAGCTCGGCCTCGAGCATGAAGGATGGACGAAGGACGGCGACAAGCTGGGCGGCGTCCCCATGAAGCTGATCGTCGGCGACGATCAGGTCCGGCCGGCGGTCGGCCTAGATGTCGCGCGGAAAATGCTCGAATCCGACAATGTCGACATCATCGCCGGCATCATCTGGTCCAACGTCCTTCTGTCGGTCCAGCGCCAGGTGCTGGCCGCCAAGAAGATCCTGATCAGCACCAATGCCGGCGCGGCCCCGATGGCCGGCCGCCGCTGCAACCCGCTCTTCCTCAATGTCTCGTTCCAGAATGACGAGGGGTCGGAGGCCCTGGGCCTTCTGATGAACAAGGAAGGCATCAAGACGGTCTATGCGATGGCGCCCAACTACCAGGCGGGCAAGGACAACATCGCCGGTTTCAAGAAGACCTTCAAAGGCAAGATCGTCGGCCAGACGCTCTTCAAGATCAACCAGACCGACTATCAGGCGGAACTGGCCCGCGTGCGCGCCGCCAAGCCGGAAGCCGTGTTCACCTTCGCCCCCGGCGGCATGGGCATCGCGCTCATGAAGCAGTGGGCGGCCTCCGGCCTCGGCAAGGAAATCAAGCTCTACACCATGTATGTCGTCGACAACGGCACCCTGCCGGCCATCGGCAAGGCCGCGGTCGGAACCTTTCACACCCAGTTCTGGGGCGCGGACATGGATACGCCGCGCAACAAGAAGTTCGTCAAGGACTGGGTCGCGAAGTACAAGGCACTGCCGTCGATGTTCGCTCCCGCCGCCTATGACGGCGCGCGGCTGATCGCCGACGGCCTTCGGGCGACCAAAGGCAACTTCAAGGACACCCTGGCGCTCGCCAAGGCGATGCGGAAGAACGGCCTCAACTCCGTACGCGGTCAGTTGAAGTTCAATGTCAACGGCTTCCTGATCCAGCCCTACTACAAGCGTGAAGTCATCATGGTGAACGACACGCCGACCATCAGGACACTGGAGGTCGTTCGGACGGACAAGGATTCCTACTGGCAGAAATGCCCGAAGGCCAATCGTCTCTAGCCGCCACCGCGGCGAGGCATTTGGCGGCCGGTCCCATTGGGGCCGGCCGCTTTCCGTTCGGGCCTCCGCGCGACGAAGTCCTCCTGACAGCAGGCTGTCAGGAGGGGTGTGACAGTCTCCGCTCCTCGCCAATCCGAACGGAGACCCTCCAATGACTTTCACCCCCGAAAATTTCGTGGCCTGGACCGAAATCCCCGTGACCGACCGCGACAGAGCGACGGCCTTCTACAACACTGTGTTCCAGACCGAGTTGAAACGGGACGACAGCGGACCGAACCCGATGGCGGTTTTCTCCACTGCAGGTCCAGACGGTATTGCCGGGCATCTCTACCCCGGCACGCCTGCGACCGACGGCGCAGGCCCGACGCTGCACCTTCATTGCCCGGACGGGCTGGAGGCGACCCTGGAGCGGGTTACCGAAGCCGGCGGCAAGGTGGTGTCCGACCCGATCGCCATCCCCGCCGGACGATTTGCCTATTGCCTAGACAGCGAGGGCAACTCGATCGGCCTCTTCGCAGCCTGAGCGCGGCCGATGAGACGCGCCGACCGCCTGTTTCAGATCGTGCAGTACCTGAGGGGCGGTCGGCTCGTTACCGCGGCGCAGCTCGCCGGGTCGCTCGAGGTGTCCGAGCGTACCGTCTATCGCGACATCGCAGACCTGCAGGCCTGCGGCGTCCCGATCGACGGCGAAGCCGGCGTCGGCTATGTGCTGCGAGCCGGTTTCGACCTGCCGCCGCTGATGTTCACGCGCGACGAGATCGCCGCCATCGTTGCCGGCGCGCGGTTTGTCCGCGCCTTCGGCGGCGCCGCAATGGCCCGCGCGGCGGAAGAGGCCCTCGTCAAGATCGAAGCGGTTCTGCCAGATGCCGAACGGCATCGCGCCGGGCAGGTCGAGATCCATGCCATGGGCAGCGAGATGACGCGCGCGGTGCGCACCCGGATCGACGAGATCGATGCGGCCGTGGAAGGCCGCAGACGCCTCCGAATGGCCTATCAGGACGCTGAGGCACGGCCCACGGAGCGGACGGTTCG
>CAYGKX010000616.1:0-887 GCA_964350225.1 uncultured Rhodospirillaceae bacterium
GGCCGCTGGGTCGCGTCGAGATACAGGATCGGTTTGTCGTTGAAACTGGGATGAAGCCGCGCGAGGCCGGTCATCTGAAGCGCATGATCTCCAGACGGCCCATTCCGCTCCGCAATGTGCACCCGCCCGTCGTGCTCCTGGTCGCCGGCGAGAAGATCGCCGACCGCCGCCCAAAGCTCGACAACCTTGAGGATTCTGTCATTTGCGAAGGCCTGGCCGATCGCCTGGGACCGCGCCGCACCTGCCTGACCTGGCAGGAAACGCGGATCGACAAGCCGCTGACGTTCCAGGTTTTCGGCGGCTCTGCAGTGATCGACAGTCAGCCCGGAAGCGACCAGCTTACTCCGGGCCAGTGGCCCCGGACCATTGGCCAGTAGTGCCGTCTGCAGGGGTCCGCGCAGTGTCGGCCGGTCGGCCATGCTGTCTGCTACGCGATTGGGTTGCATCCCGGTGCCGACGGACCCAACCGGTTCCTCTGCAAGCCCCTCGATGGTCAGCCCGTCGACGGTGCGCAGAGCCCGGACCCAGCACCCCTCGTCGATTATCAGCGCCGCAATAGTCTCCGGATCGACCGCGAGGCCGGAAAAGAGCGCGTCGTAGGGTGCCACGATCACATCCGCCGCTCTGACCTCGTTGCGGTTTTCCTGCTTGAGACACCCTTTGAAATGTGCGCAACGCGCCTCGGCACCCTTCGCGCAGACGTTCTGCTGCACGTTGAGGCGCGAGGCCAAGGCCGCCCGCACCGCCTCAAGGTCCCGGCACATTGGAGCGCGACGGTCGTTGTGGTCGCGCTCATAGCCCCGCAGTACCGCGGCAGTGACGCCCATCTTCAGCCAGGCAGCGGCGCTCTCTTCGGCCAGATGGTGTGACGATGTGAGGACCAGGAG
>CAYGKX010000616.1:897-2319 GCA_964350225.1 uncultured Rhodospirillaceae bacterium
CGATCAAGTCGCTGGAACGTGTTACCGGGTCACGCCGACCCTGTTTTGGCGCGGGCGGCACGCCCGGGCCGCGCCCGACCCTCCCCCCGGGAGGGCGCATTGGCGACGGCGCGCAAAGCACGGACGACACCAGGGCTTTTCAGGGCAAAGCTCTCATTAGAGCGGGTCAGCCCTTCTCTGAATCGGGGGATTCCCATCTCGGCACATTCGTGCTTCAGAATCCATACTGGTGAGGGAGGCCAGCATGGATGACGAGAGCCTATTCGAATGACCTCAGAGAGCGGGCGGTCGCCGCGATGCGGGCAGGAGAGAGCTGCCGCGCGGTCGCGGTCCGGTTCGGTGTCGCGCCATCGAGCGTCGTCAAGTGGACGGATCGGGCCCGGCGCACCGGATCGGTGGCGCCTGCGAAGATGGGCGGATACCGCCGTCCGATCCTCGAGCCACACCGCGACTGGCTGTTGGAGCAGGTCCGGACCTGCCCGCATCTGACGCTCGCCGAGTTGCAGGACCTGCTGGCGGAGCGGGGCGTGGTCGTGAGCCACGACACGGTCTGGCGGTTCCTGCGCGGCTCAGGGCTCAGTTTCAAAAAAAGACGCTGGTCGCGGACGAGCGTGAGCGCCCGAACGTGAAGCGTCGCCGCGAGCGCTGGCAGCGACACCAGGGCCGGATCAATCCGACACGACTGGTCTTCATCGACGAAACCTGGGTGAAGACGAACATGGCCCCGCTCCGGGGTTGGGCGCCGAAAGGCGAGCGCCTGCCGGGCTCGGCCCCCTTCGGACACTGGAACACGTCGACGTTCATCGCGGCGTTGCGCCACGACAGGATCGACGCGCCCTGGGTCTTCGACGGGCCGGTGAACGGCGACATCTTCCGCACCTATGTCGAGCGCGTCCTCGTCCCGACGCTGGCTCCGGGCGACGTCGTGGTCATGGACAACCTCGGCAGCCACAAAAGCCAGGCCGTCCGCCGCGCCATCCGGGCGGTCGGAGCTCATCTGCTGTTCCTGCCGCCCTACAGCCCAGACCTGAACCCCATCGAGCAGGCTTTCTCGAAACTCAAGCACTGGATGCGCAACGCCGCTGCACGATGCCGGGAGACACTATGGCGGACCGTCGGATCGATCCTGAACCGCTTCACACCGGCTGAGTGTGCCAACTACCTCCGGAACGCAGGCTATGCTTCCGTGAAAACCTGAAAAGCTCTAGGCCACTCGCGCCGCCTCAGGCCTCCATCGTTGCCTTCACCGCGCGTTTCCAGGCCGCGTATTTCGCGTCGCGTTCCTCGGCGTCCATCGTCGGGGTGAACTGCCGTTCCTGCGCCCATGTGCGGGCAAAGTGGTCCTGGTCGGGATAGACACCGGTCTTCATTCCGGCAAGCCAGGCGGCGCCGAGCGCGGTTGTCTCCAGGATCTCGGGGCGG
>CAYGKX010000617.1:0-2314 GCA_964350225.1 uncultured Rhodospirillaceae bacterium
GCTGGGTCGACAAGAAGGCCTCCGCGCAGGCGCACATCAAGTCGGTGCGCCCGATGGGCCTCGATGGCAACGCGATCATGAATTACTTTTTCGCCGAGCTTCGCAAAGCCCAGAGCAACTAGGACCGAATGACCACACACACGGATAACAGGGGAGGCGCGCTCGCCTTCTGGTTCGGTACGGTACCGGGCCACGCGCTGGGCGTCCTCTCCTGCCTCTTTCTCTTCGGGATGATGATCCTGACCTTCGTCGACGTTGCCGGGCGGTATGTCTTCAACAGCCCGATATATGGCGCCTACGAGATCATCTACCTGATGATGCCCGCCCTCATCTTCCTTGCAATGCCGCTTCTGTGCTTCCGCGAGGGACATGTGACGATCGACCTTCTGGACGGTTTCGTGCCCAAGGGGCTGAAGCGGATCCAGGCGATCGTGGTCAACTCGATCAGCGCCGTCGCCATCGCTTTCATCGGCTGGCGCCTTCTGGTCCTGTCCGGGGACCAGCAGCTCGATCTGGCCGTCACCGACACGCTGTACCTTTCCAAGTGGCCGTTCAGCCTCTTCATGGCAATCATGAGCTGGGTGGCCGCAGTGGCGCTGGTCTTCAACGTGGTCGGATACCTCTTCTTGCGGCGCGAGCCGCCGTCCACCGCCGCCGAACAAGCAATCGCCGAGAGCCGCGAACTGTGATCGAAGCACTGATTGGCTTCGCCTGCCTCCTCACTCTTTCCTTCCTCCGCGTCCCCATCGCCTTCTCAATGGCGATCGTGGGCTTCATCGGCATGGCCGTCGTGAACAGTACGATGGCGGGCATGTACAATGTCGGTCGGACGGCCTTCGAGGCAGCGCTGAACTACGAACTGTCGGTCGTGCCGCTGTTCGTCCTGATGGGCAATTTCGTCACCCGCGCGCGGCTGTCGGAGGAGCTTTATACCGCCTCCTACGCCTTCCTCGGCCACCGCCGGGGCGGGCTTGCGATGGCGACAATCGTTGCCTGCGCGGGTTTCGGCGCCGTCTGCGGATCGTCGCTCGCGACCGCGGCGACGATGTCCAAGGTCGCGATGCCGTCGATGCGCCGCTACGGATACACCGATAGCCTCGCGGCCGGATCCGTCGCCGCCGGCGGCACCCTGGGCATCCTGATCCCCCCGAGCGTGCTGCTGGTCATTTATGGCATCCTGACCCAGCAGAGCATCGGCAAGCTGTTCGCCGCCGGCATCCTGCCCGGCATCATCGGCGTGCGCACCGTCGTCGCCCTGCGGCCGGAAGCCGGCCCACCCGGCGAGCGGCAAAGCTGGGCGGAGCGGGCGCGCGCCCTCCAGAATGTCTGGGGCGTCCTGTTGCTGTTCATCGTCGTCATGGGCGGGATTTACGGCGGCGTTTTCAGCCCGACGGAGGCGGCCGGCATCGGCGCCTTCGGCGCCTTCCTCTTCTCGGTCTTCCGGAAGGCGATGACCTGGAAGGTCTTCTACCAGGTGCTCCTGGAAAGCGCGACGACGACCGCGATGCTGTTCACCGTCCTGATCGGCGCGCTCCTCTTCGCGAACTTCATCAACTACACGGAATTTCCGCAGACGCTCCTCGACATCGCCGGAGAGTTCAAGGACTCGCGCTATCTCGTGATTGTCGCGATCCTGATCATCTACATCCTCCTCGGCTGCGTGTTCGAGAGCCTGTCGATGATCCTCCTGACCGTGCCGATCTTCTATCCGCTGGTCAGCGACCTCGGTTTCGATCTGGTCTGGTACGGCATCGTGGTCGTCGTGGTGACGGAGATCAGCCTGATCACGCCGCCCGTGGGTCTGAATGTCTTCGTCCTGCGCGGGGTGCTGCCGGATGTCTCGACGACGACGATCTTCAAGGGCGTCACCGCCTTCTGGATCGCCGACATCTTCCGTCTGGCCCTGATTGTCGCCGTGCCCGGGCTGTCCCTCTGGCTCGCCTCTTTCGTGAAGTAGGGGCCGGCGCTTAGCAACGGCCGCAGAGACGGAACGGCGGAAAATCGGGAGCCTTCGGCGTCAAGCGGTGTCCGGCCCTCGGACGAATTTCCCTACACCGTGGGAATTTCGCCGTGCCGGCCACCGGTCCGGCCCTCCCGCTTGACAAGGCCCGGTGGGGCGGTGTGATCTTTCAATAGCGAATTAGAAAAATCTAACACCGTCTTGCCAATGGGAGGGCCATCGATGTCCAAGAAACTGACCGTTCCGCTAGCCGCCGCGCTCGTTGCCGCCGGCGTCGGCGCCACACCGGCCGGCGCCGCCGATATCGTCCTGCGCGTCAACAACATCCTGCCGAAGGGCCATGTCATCAACGTC
>CAYGKX010000618.1:0-1093 GCA_964350225.1 uncultured Rhodospirillaceae bacterium
TCGCCGATCAGGCCTTCAAGCGCGCGTCGATGCTGTCGGGCGGACAGCAGCAGCGGGCGGCGATCGCACGCTCGATCGTCCAGCAGGCGGAGGTCGTGCTGGCGGACGAACCGATCGCCTCGCTCGACCCCGAATCCTCGCGCATCATCATGGACATCCTGGCGGAGCTGAACCGCGCGGACGGGACCACCGTCGTCGTGTCCCTGCACCAGGTCGATTTCGCGATCCGTTACTGCCCGCGGACGGTCGCGCTTCGCGACGGCCGGATCATCTATGACGGCCCCAGCCGCAACCTGAACAAGAAGCTGCTGCTCGAGCTCTACGGCTCCAGCGCGAAAGAGCTTTTCGGCGTCTCCGCCCTCGACGACGGGGAAGACGAGGCGCCGGAAACCGCCGCGCCCGTCGCGGATCTCCGCCTCGTGCGGTCCGGTCTCGGCGAGGCGGCATCTGGAGGGTGAACCCGCGTCGCTTTTTGTTTCCAAGAAACCCAAATGGAGAGGGTATCCAATGTTCCGTAAGACCCTGATGGTGACGGCGCTGATCGGTGCCGTGACCGGCGCCGCGGCCGCCCAGGCCGCCGAAACGATCCGCTTCGGGATCATTTCGACCGAATCCCAGCAGAACCTCGCCAAGACCTGGGAGCCTTTCCTGGCCCAGCTTTCCAAGCGCATCGGCGCGCCGGTTAAAGGCTACTACGCCTCGGATTACGCCGGCGTCATCGAGGCGATGCGCTTCAACAAGGTCGAACTGGCCTGGTTCGGCAACAAGTCGGCGATCGTGGCGGTCGACCGTGCCGGCGGCGAAGTCTTCGCCCAGACAGTCGATGTCGACGGCAACCCCGGTTACTGGTCGCTTCTCGTCACCCACAAGGACAGCAAGCTGAATTCCGTCAAGGACGCGCTGGCCTGCAAGAGCTGCATCTTCGGCAATGGCGACCCGAACTCGACGTCCGGCTACGCGGTTCCGGGCTATTACATCTTCGCCCTGAACAACGTCGAGCCGCGCAGGCATTTTAAGCGCGTGACGAACGCGAGCCACGAGGCGAACCTCCTCGCCGCCGTGACGAAGAAGGTCGACTTCGCGACCAACAATA
>CAYGKX010000618.1:1103-2305 GCA_964350225.1 uncultured Rhodospirillaceae bacterium
TATCCCGACCGCTACAAGCTGGTGAAGGTTATCTGGAAGTCGCCGCTGATCCCGTCCGATCCGCTGGTCTGGCGGAAGAACCTGTCGCCCGAGACGAAGAAGAAGCTTAAGGCCGCGATCCTCGGCATGGGCAAGGACGGTCCGGACAAGGACAAGGAACTGGCCATTATGAAGCCGCTCGGCTGGGCGCCCTTCAACGATTCCAGCAACAAGCAGCTTTATCCGATCCGGCAGCTCGAGCTTTTCAAGGCGCGTCTGAAGATCGAGCGCAAGGGCGACAAGGCCACGGCCGAAGACAAGAAGAAGCTGGAGCAGATCAATGCCCAGCTGAAGAAGATCCAGGACGAGCTCAAGGCGAGCAACTAGGTCCGACAGCGGGACGGGGCGGCAGCCGATGCCGCCCCGTTGCCGTTCGACCTCGACGGATTAGACGAGAACATTCACGGCGGCCAGATGGCGATCACAACAGCGGCTCCGGGCGGCGGTACCTCCAGCGATCTGCGCCTTCCGCCGCGCGACTACAAACGCTCCACCCTGAACCTTCTGGCGTGGGGTTTCCTGTTGCTGATGCTCTACTGGGGCTGGATCGGCGCTGAGATCCGTCCGCTGGAGCTCTTCACAAGTTCCGGCAACATCGCCGAGATGGCGGCCGACTTCCTCAATCCGAGCTTCGAGAACTGGCGCATCTATCTGCGCGACATGGCGATCACGATCGATATCGCCGTCTGGGGTACCTTCCTCTCCATCCTTCTCGCCATCCCTCTGGGCATTCTCTGTTCCGAGAATGTCTGTCCCTGGTGGATCACCTTTCCGGTCCGGCGCGTCATGGACGCCCTCCGCGCGATCAACGAGTTCGTCTTTGCGCTCCTCTTCGTCGCCGCGGTCGGGCTCGGGCCTTTCGCCGGCATGCTCGCCATCTTCGTTCACACGACAGGCGTGCTCGCCAAGCTGTTCTCCGAAGCGGTCGAGGCGATCGACCCGCGCCCGGTCGAAGGCATCCGGGCGACCGGCGCGAGCAAGATCGAAGAGATCGTCTACGGGATCCTGCCGCAGGTATTGCCGCTCTGGGTGTCCTATTCGCTATACCGGTTCGAATCCAACGTCCGGTCGGCGACGGTGATCGGGATCGTCGGGGGCGGGGGCATCGGCTTCATCCTGAACGAATCGCTGCGCGGATTTCACTATTCGCAGGCAGCGGCGAT
>CAYGKX010000619.1:0-2300 GCA_964350225.1 uncultured Rhodospirillaceae bacterium
CAAGCCGCGCGCCGTCGCGCCGTTCCTCGAGCTCGTGAATGATGTCCTGCATGGTCCTGGGCCCCTCGACTGTGTCGGGTTTCGCTTAGCATCTTGCCCCGGCAAGCGCCAGAGGGCGCAGGGGCAAGGTGGAGCGCACCTTTGCCTCTCCCTCCCCTGAGGGGAAGGGAGAATGCCCGCTAGACCGCCCCGCCCAGCGGCGCCCACTCGCGATCCGGATCGTCGGGCGGGACAGCGGCGACGAGCGATTTCGTGTAGGGGTGCTGCGGGTTCGCGAATACGTCCTCCGTTCGGCCCGCCTCCACGACATCGCCCTTGTTCATGACGATGACCTTCGAACAGAGGTAGCGCACGACCGAGAGGTCGTGACTGATGAGGACCAGGGCGATGTCGCTGTCCTGCCGGAGGGACAGGAGAAGGTTCAATATCTGTGCCTGCACGGAGACATCGAGACCGGAGACGATTTCATCCGCGACGAGGACCCGGGGGGCGGAGCAGAGGGCGCGGGCGATGTTCACCCTCTGGCGCTGACCGCCTGACAGTTCCGAGGGGTAGCGCCCCGCCGTGTCGGGCGCGAGCCCGGTGTCGGAGAGCAGCTTGCGCGCCCGTTCGAGCCGGGCCGGCCAGGAAGTCGCCCGGCCCCGTGCCTCCATGGACTGGGTGACGAGCTGCCCCACCTTGCGACGCGGATTGAGCGCGGATTGCGGATCCTGGAAGACCATCTGTATTGCCTCCACCCGGGCGGAGACGTGGTTGGCGAAAGGCCCGGTCAGGTCGCGGCCGTCGATGAAGACCTTGCCCCGGCTGGGTGTCTCGAGGCCAAGCAGCATGCGGGCAAGGGTGGACTTGCCCGAACCGCTCTCGCCGACGACACCGAGAAACTCCCCCGGACCCAGGTCGAAGGAGACCTCCTTGACCGCCTCGACCGCCCGTCCCCGGCCGATGCCGACCGGCGCGAGCAGCCCGCCCGACGCATGGAAGGTCTTGCCCAGGCCGTCGACCTTGAGGATCGGCGCCGCGTTCGGGCGCGCATCGGCGATGTCCGGCACCGGCCCGTCCGGGTCGGCCGCCGCGGCGCGGGCCAGGCAACCTTCGGACGCCCGCGCGACATGCCCCTCCCCGACCGTCGAGAGCCCCGGAACCGCGGCGGAACAGGCGCCATCGGCCACCGGGCAGCGCGGCGCGAAGCGGCAGCCGGGAAGCGCTGCGAAGGCGGTCAGCCCCGGCATGTGATCGGGCAGGTTTGACAGGCGGCGGCGCGGGCCGGAGAGGCTTGGATTGGCGCGCTGCAGGCTGCGGGTATAGGGATGGGCCGGCCGGGCGGAGACGGTTCGCGCCGGCCCCTTCTCCACCATGTCCCCGGCATACAGCACCATGATGTCGTCGCAGACCTGCGCGGCGAGGCGGAGGTCGTGGGTAATGAACAGAACGGCGGTGCCGTGCACCCGCTGCATCTCCGCCAGGAGCCCCATGATCGTCGCCTGGGTGATCACGTCGAGTGCCGTGGTCGGTTCGTCGGCGACGATCAACGACGGTTCGCCGGAGAAGGCCATCGCGATGAGGACACGCTGACACTGGCCGCCCGAAAGCTGGTGGGGAAAGCGTTTGAGGATCGCCGGCGGGTCGGGAAGCTGCACCTCCTCCAGTTGCCTGATGGCACGTACGCGCCGCCCAGCGCCGCCGGAGATACCGAGGCGATGCAAATGCTCGTCGAACTGCGAACCGACCGTCCGCACGGGATTGAGCGAGGTGATCGGCTGCTGCGGGATGAAGGCGATCTCGCGGCCGAGCAACGCCGCAAGATCGCGACGCGACGCCGCCGTGATGTCACGATCCTGAAAGCGAACCGATCCGGCCGTGACGTCGAAACCGGTGGGCAGCTGGCGCGCGATCACCCGGCCCAGCATCGACTTCCCGGCACCGGATTCGCCCACGACGCCCAAAATGCTGCCGGGGCGGATGTCGAAGCTGAGATCGCGCAGCGCCTCGGCCGACACGCCGCCCAACCGCGCCGTGACCGTCAGCCCCTCGACGGACAGAACCGCGCTCATGCCGACGCCCCGCCGCGATCACGCATCTTGGGGTCCAAGGTCCGTCGAAGGCCGTCGCCGAGAAGGTTGAAGCCCATGACCGTTATCACGATTGCCGCGATGGGCAGGAGGAGACCCCAGGAGGACTGGTACATGAACTTCCGTGCATCGGCGATCATCACCCCCCAGGCCGGGATGTCGGATTCGACGCTCATCCCGACGAAGGACAGGATCGCCTCGACGATGACGGCGATCCCCATCTCCAGGCTG
>CAYGKX010000620.1:0-2299 GCA_964350225.1 uncultured Rhodospirillaceae bacterium
CGTCGGCACCTTCGCCAACATCGACCCGGCGGTCGAGGCCCATGTCGCGGAGAAGCTGGGCCTGACGCCGGAGCCGGTCTCGACCCAGGTCATCCCGCGCGACCGCCACGCCCAGTATTTCGCCGTCCTCGGTGTCGTCGCGGGCGCGGTCGAGCGGCTGGCCATCGAGATCCGCCACCTGCAGCGGACCGAACTGCGCGAGGCCGAGGAATATTTCTCACCGGGGCAGAAGGGCAGCTCGGCGATGCCCCACAAGCGCAATCCGGTCCTGACCGAAAACCTGACGGGCCTCGCCCGGCTCGTCCGCGGCTATGTCGTCCCGGCGCTGGAGAACAACGCCCTCTGGCACGAGCGGGACATCTCCCACTCCTCGGTCGAGCGGAATATCGGCCCGGACGCGACGGTCACCCTCGACTTCGCCCTCGCCCGGCTCACCGGCGTCGTCGACAAGCTCGTCGTCTATCCCGAGATGATGCAGAATAATCTCGACCTCCAGGGCGGGCTCTACAATTCCCAGCGGGTCTTGCTCGCGCTCACCCAGAAGGGGATGAGCCGGGAGGGCGCCTATGCCGCAGTCCAGCGCAACGCCATGGCGGCCTGGCAGGGCACCGGCGCCTTCCAGAACCTCCTCAAGGCCGACCGGGAAATCGGCGACTATCTCTCCAACGACGAGATCGGCGCGCTTTTCGACCTCGACTATCATCTCGCCCGAATCGATACCATCTTCGCCCGCGTCTTCCGGGACTGATGCGCCGCTGCCGGCGGGCCCTGGCCGAACATGCCGGGGCCAATCGTGCTGTGGCTGATCGACCACGGTTACGCGCCGTCACGACACCGCCACCTTATCGTCACGGTTAAGGTGCAGCATGATCGGGTCCGAACGTATAATCTGACACGGAACGGGGTTCGACTTGTGTCCTTCCGGCGGCGGCAAGACCGGCGGGGGACGTCATCGAGGAATGGAGCGAAACATCCATGGTTGATCGAATGTGTGACCGGGCCCTGGCGCCCTTGAAGCGCGCGGCCGGGGCCGCCGCCATTGCCGGCCTCATCGCGGGGGCGAGCGTCGCCTCACCCGCGATGGCGCAAACGCCCGACAACGACAAGGCGGCAGAGACCCTCAAGACCATGCGCGACAACCAGGCCGCGCGGGTCCGGGACATGCTGACGATGATCACGCTCGCGGCGAGCAAGAATGTCGCGATCAGCGTCGGCTCCATCGAGGCGACGGCGGACGGCAACGCGGTTCGTGTCAAGAATATCGTCATTGCCGACCGCCAGGCCATGACCGTCCAGATGATCCCCCTGGCGATCATCCAGGACCTGGACAAGCGCCACGCGATTTCCCGTCACTTCAGGATCGTCCTCTATTCCGACGTGGTCGAAGGCACGCTGCCGCCCATGGTCGGGCCCATCATCCAGGCGATGGGCGTGAAGAGCTTCGCCGGCCGGCTCGCCCTCGAGTTCAAGTTCGATGAGCCCAACAGCGCGCTGGATATCAAGGGCCTCTCCTTCGAGTGGGAGGGCGTCGCCCGGATCGGCTTCAACCTGCGGCTGGTGAACGTTCCGCCGGTCAACGACATGATCCTCCTGGGCGTACAGGACCGGATCGAACCCCGGCTTGGAGAGATCCGCCTGAAATCGGCGAGCCTCACCCTGCGCAATCGCAGCCTCAACAAGGTCCTTGAGACCATGGCGAAGATGTTCGCGCCTGGCGCCGGAGGCAAATCGGCCCTCGTCGCGCAGCTCGAGCAGATGAAGGCACAGGCTCAGATCGACCTGCAGCGCCGCATCGTCGACGCGCTGATGCCGGCCGCACAGGGCCCGGCGATCGTGACCATCGCCATCTCCTCGGCCGAAGGCGTTCCGCTGATCGCGCTGGAGCGGATCAGCAATCCCATGCAGCTGGAGCAGATGTTCGAAATTAAGATCGAGGGCAGGCCCGTCGCCCCGGACGAGGCGATGCCCGCGACCCTGCCCGCAGAAGTGCGGGAAACTGTGGTCGACAAGGACGCCAAGGATCCGCCGGCCCATGCCTGCGACGCGGTCGGCGCGCTGCCGATCGACCCGGACAAGAAGGGCCCCGGTGTGGCGGACGACAAGCTCGACGTCCCCCAGGTGCTGGCCGACTGCGTCCGCGCGACGATCGAATATCCGGCCGCGGCTCGGTTCCATCTTCAGCTGGGGCGCGCGCTGTGGATGGCCGGTCACAAGCCGATGGCGAATGCCGAGTTGAAGATGGCCGTTGACCTCGGCTCGGAGACAGCAAAGAAGTATCTGACGGCGCGCCCGGCGAAGT
>CAYGKX010000621.1:0-2298 GCA_964350225.1 uncultured Rhodospirillaceae bacterium
GCCGGAGAGCCCGGAAATGAGCTTCGACCCGAACACGCCCGACTGGGTGCAGCACCTGGCGCTCAGGGTCGGTTCCATGGAGGAACTGCTCGACGCGAAGAAGCGGCTGGAGGACATGGGTCTGGAAGTTCTTGGCCCGACCGACCACAAGATCTGCCAGTCCATCTACTTCCGCGACCCGAGCGGCCATCGGCTGGAACTGACCTACCCGACCCAGACTGAACAGATGACCCGCATTCTGGCCGACAGTGCCGAAGACATGCTCGAACAGTGGAGCAAGACCAAGCGGGCCGTCCCAGTACCGGCTCTATAGTAGCCGGCTCTTTAGGCGCCGGACCCGTAGTATTCAGTCGTCCGTCTTCGTTTCCAGAATGCCCCAGTTCCGGTCCATGCGCAGGAGCGGGTCGAGGCCGAGCGCCTCCCGCTCCCGCGCATATCGTGCCGGCGCCTCGCTCGCGAAATAGGCCTGCAGGGCGTCGAGCGACGTAAGGCCGTAAATCATGGCAAAGGCGGGCCAGCCGTCGGGGTCCGGCTCCGACAGGCGAAAGCGGCGGGCCCAAAGGAAACCGGGCTGCGCCGCGACATCCTGCAGGTGGCCGCCGTCGACCCAGCCGAGCACGCGGTCCTCGGCGCCCGGCTGGATCCAGAATTTCACCAGATAGATCGCCGGCGCGTCCATTCGCTCCTCCCTCGCTTCGCGTCCCTTCTTTGGGACGAGGGTAGCGGCCCTGCGCAGGCGCGCAACCCGTGAGATTTCCAGAGGGGTGAGAGAAGAGGCTGTCTCAGCTGGCTCAATCGCCCTGTGCGTCACGTTTCGCCGGGGCCGCAGCGGGCACACCGTTGCCCAGCGCTTCGGCCGTATCGGAGAGCACATCCTCGCCGATGGCGAACAGCTTCTGCATCTCGGCGACATAGTCGGCCATCGAGGTCTGCATGAAGTCCGCGTATACCTCGCAGGCCTCGTCGATCGACCGGCAATCGATCAGTGTCTCGCCGACCGCCGCATCCTTCGCCAGCCGGCGCCCGACGAAGTCGAACAATTCGGCATTCACCGCCCCGCCCGCTTCGAGCAGCTTGGCATTCGAGGTCAGGAAGCTGTTCATCGCCGTCGTGCCCGCCCGGGACAGGGCTTCGAAATCGAAGGGCGCGGCGAAGGGGATCGGCGGGGGCGTCGTTTCTGTCGGGGCGGCGGTCTTGGCCATGATCTCTCTCCATCAGCTGGCAGTCGCGAAGGACCAGAATGCACGTCTGAGAAGGCAGGCAGTGTCGCAGGAGATTGTGACGGACGCGCGGCGGCCGGCTTTGATTCTGATCAACCGCGGGCCGGTTGCTACGCGGCGCAGGCTCAGGGCGCTTTCTGCGTCCGGCTGGGGTATGCCGCCTTGAGCATTGCGTTGACCGCCGTCTCGAACCGGGCGGTCGGGTTCTGCTGGCAGTAGTTCAGGAGCCACTTGTCGGCCGCTGCGGGCGAAGCGTCGCCGAGGAGGTGGAAGGTCTTCGGCGTGACGCGGTTCATCGCCGTCACATATCCAGCCCACCATGTCTGGGCATACTGCTTCTGCGCCGGCGTGGAATTGACATAGGTCTGGCAGGACACCGTTCCGGCGCCGCGGATGGAATAGCTTCCATTCTCGTCCGCGGCGCGGGCGGCGGGGAGGGTCGAGACGGTGATGGCAAGGGCTGCGGCGAAGCCGACGATAGTGCGGTGCATGGTGACGACTCCCGGTTTGAGGAAGCTCGAGATTACGCCTTTGCGGTGCCCTCAGATATCGGGATTTTCATCTGCCTGCGGCGGGGCCGCACCTATTCCCGCGCGGGGGCGAGGGGCTGGCGGCCGCGCCGGTCGATCATGACATTGCGGGCGACCGCCAGTATGCCGAGGACGAGCCCGGCGCCGTTCAGCCAGAAAATCCAGGGTGCGAGGCCGTGGGGCGCAAGCAGGAGGGCGCCGGCGACGGCGAAGAGGATCCGGTCGCCCGGC
This sequence comes from uncultured Rhodospirillaceae bacterium, assembly GCA_964350225.1. GTDB lineage: Bacteria > Pseudomonadota > Alphaproteobacteria > Bin65 > Bin65 > CAYGKX01. Next base: position 1,982 of record CAYGKX010000621.1, read on the forward strand.
GGCAGGACGCGGGCGAAATAGCCGGCGACGGCGGCCGACGCGATCCACACGCCGGCAATGGCCGAGGACACGTCGAGGATAAGCTGCGCCGGGGAGTCGCCCTGCAGCAGCAGGCTGGGCGAGAAGACGAAGAGGAAGGGAACCACATAGGCCGTCCAACCGAACCGCATCGAATACCAGCCCGTCCGCATCGGCGGTGCCTTGGCGATCGAGGCGGCGAAAAAGGAGGCGACGGCCACCGGTGGGGTGATGAGCGACATCATCCCGAGATAGAGGATAAACATGTGCGCCGCGATGGGCAGGACGCCGACCTCGAC
>CAYGKX010000622.1:0-2283 GCA_964350225.1 uncultured Rhodospirillaceae bacterium
CGGCGCATGGGGGTCGCGACGGTTGCGGTCTATTCCGACGCCGACGCCGACGCCCTGCATGTCGCGATGGCGGACGCGGGAGTGCGGCTGGGCCCGGCGCCTGCCGCGGAAAGCTATCTCGTCGCAGACAGGGTGCTCGACGCGGCCCTTCGGTCCGGCGCTCAGGCGATCCATCCAGGCTATGGCTTCCTCTCCGAAAATGCGGGTTTCGCCGATGCCTGCGCCGCCGCCGGGGTGGTCTTCATCGGCCCGCCGGCGGATGCGATTCGGGCCATGGGCTCGAAAAGCGCGGCCAAGGCGCTGATGGAGAAGGCCGGCGTGCCCGTCGTGCCGGGCTATCACGGTGACGAGCAGGATCCGGCGATGTTGGCTGCCCGTGCGGAGGAAATCGGTTTTCCGGTGCTGGTCAAGGCGTCGGCGGGCGGCGGCGGCAAGGGCATGCGGCTTGTGACCGCTGCCGGGGAGTTTGCCGGCGCGCTGTCCGGCGCCAAGCGCGAGGCGGCGGCGAGTTTCGGGGACGACCATGTCCTGATCGAGAAGTTCGTCGACCGGCCGCGCCATATCGAAATCCAGGTCTTTGCCGACGGGCGGGGCGGCGCCGTCTATCTCTTCGAACGCGACTGCTCCGTCCAGCGGCGCCATCAGAAGGTCCTGGAAGAAGCCCCGGCCCCCGGCCTCACTGAGGAGAAGCGCCGCGAGTCGCGGGAGGCCGCCGTCGCCGCCGCCAGGGCGATCGGTTACGTCGGCGCCGGCACGGTCGAATTCATCTCCTCGGGCGGCGACGCTTCCTACTTCATGAGAGCCTCTGCCCAGGGATCAGGAGGATCTTACCTTGTCCGGCCACGCCATCGAGGCGCGCATCTATGCGGAGGATCCGGCGAAGGGCTTCCTGCCGGCGGCCGGTCGGCTGGCCCACCTGTCCTTTCCGGCGAACGCGCCCGAAGGGCCGGTCAGGGTCGACACCGGGGTCAGGTCCGGGGACATGGTGTCATCCCACTACGACCCCATGATCGCGAAGCTGGTCGTCCATGGGGCGAACCGGGCGGAGGCGCTCCGCCGGCTCGACCGGGCACTCGCGGAATGCGAAGTGGCGGGCCCCGCGACCAATGTCGGCTTCCTGCGCCGTGCGGCCGCGCATCCGGCCTTCGCGGCCGGGGGCGTCGACACCGGCTTCATCGCCGCCAACGAGGCCGACCTCCTGCCGCGGGAGACGGCCGGCGACGACGCCCTTGCCCTGGCGACCCTCTCGGTGTTGCTGGAGCGCGCATGCGCGGCCCGGGCTCAGGCGGCGGAGTCGGGCGACCCCCATTCGCCCTGGCATTCGACCGGCGGCTGGCGGATGAACGACGAGGCCCATCTCGACCTGACGTTCGAGACGGGAGACGAACCGGTTGGCGTTCGCGTTCATTACCGGCGCGACGGCTATACTCTCGACCTTCCCGGCGGCCCGGTTTCCGCATCCGTCCACGCCCTCGACGACGGGCGCTTCACCTCGACGGTCGATGGGCGCAAGATGACGGCGCGTGCGGTGCGTGTCGGCGACGTCGTGACGCTTTTCGCCAACGGCTGGCGAAGCGATATAGTTCATGTCGACCCGATGGCCGGCCTGGACGCGCTGGACGAGGGGAAGAACGAACTGAACGCGCCGATGTCCGGCAAGGTCATCCAGGTGATGGCGGCCGACGGCGCGGAGGTGGAGGCGGGCGCCCCGCTTCTGATCCTCGAGGCGATGAAGATGGAACACACGATCCATGCGCCCGCGGACGGCACCGTTTCGTCGGTCCTTTTCGGGGTCGGCGACCAGGTGGAGGAAGGGGCGCTTCTGGTCGCGTTCGAAGCGAAGGAGGCATGACATGGCATCGCCCGGCAACGCGCCTGGAATGTTGCCCACGGCGGTGAAGATCGTCGAGGTCGGTCCGCGCGACGGGCTTCAGAACGAGGACAAGGCGGTCTCGACCAACGTGAAGGTCGAGCTGATCGAAAGACTGGCCGCCGCCGGGCTGCCGGCGGTCGAGGCGGGCGCGTTCGTTTCGCCCAAATGGGTGCCGCAGATGGCCGACAGCGCGGAGGTCTTCGAGAAGATCGAGAAGCGTCCCGATGTCAGCTACCCGGTCCTGGTGCCGAACCTCAAGGGTCTGGAGCGCGCCCTTGCCGTGGGCGTGCGGGAGATCGGCATTTTCGCTGCAGCGTCGGAGACCTTTTCACGCAAGAACACCAATTGCTCGATCGCCGAGAGCCTGGAGCGGTTTCGCCCGGTCTGCGAAAGGGCCCAGGCGGAGGGTG
>CAYGKX010000623.1:0-1081 GCA_964350225.1 uncultured Rhodospirillaceae bacterium
TCCGAACCGGCCACGTGGAACGGATTCTTGTGGACGTTGAACATCGACACCGGCGTGCCGAGCGAGGCCCAGACGCCGTTGTAGTTGACGCCCGCCGCCATCACCAGAACCAGCACGTCGTGGCTGTCGAGCGCCGGTACATCGACGACCTCCTCCAGCATCGCCGTGTCCGGCTCGCCGTGACGTTCCCGGCGGATTGCCCAGGCATACATCTGTTTCGGCACATGGCCGAGCGGCGGGATCTCCCCGACTTCGTAAAGATCCTTTTTCGGCAGATCGTGCAGCAGGTCGCTCCGCTCCTCACCATTCTGGGCGTTCGGCAGGTCAATGACCTTCGCGGGTTCGCTCATCGCGTGACTCCCGGTTGAATGACTATCGTCTCGAAAGGGTAGCGCGGGTTATAAGGGTTGACCAATTGTTTTTGCAATGCAAAAACGGCGGAAAATTTCGCATCGCAGAAATTTCTGGATATTTTATTTCCAAATTTTCCGGTTCGCGAAATTTTCGTTCGCAATGCGCCGGAATGGCGCCAGATGCGGAGGGTGGCGATGGCAGGCGATGACGCAGCGCAAAAGGACGCGGCTATGGGTGTGAAGCGGGACCGACCCTGGCTGATACGGACTTATTCAGGGCATTCCTCGGCGGCGGCCTCGAACGAGCTCTACCGGACGAACCTGGCGAAGGGGCAGACGGGTCTCTCGGTCGCCTTCGACCTGCCGACCCAGACCGGTTATGACAGCGACCACCCGCTCGCGCTGGGCGAGGTGGGCAAGGTCGGCGTACCGATCTGCCACCTGGGCGACATGGAGACGCTTTTCGACGGCATCCCGCTCGGCCAGATGAACACGTCGATGACGATCAACGCGACGGCGCCCTGGCTGCTCGCGCTTTATATCGCGGCGGCGGAAAAGCAGGGCGTGGCGCGGCGGGACCTCGCCGGCACGACCCAGAACGACATCGTCAAGGAGTATCTCTCCCGCGGCACCTACATCTTCCCGCCGGACCCATCGATGCGGCTGACCGAGGACGTCGTCGCCTTCACGGTGAGCGAGGTGCCGAAGTGGAACCCGATCAACGTCTG
>CAYGKX010000623.1:1091-2279 GCA_964350225.1 uncultured Rhodospirillaceae bacterium
CGACGCCGGTGCAGGAGATGGCCTATGCGCTGGCGACGGCCATCGCCGTCCTCGACCGGGTCAAGGCGGGCGGGCAGGTGCCGGCCGACGCCTTCGACCAGGTGGTCGGGCGCATCTCCTTCTTCGTCAATGCCGGCGTCCGTTTCGTGACGGAGATGTGCAAGCTGCGCGCCATGGGGGCGATGTGGGACGAGATCTGCCGCACCCGGTATGGCGTCGAGGACGAGAAGCTGCGCCGCTTTCGCTACGGCGTGCAGGTCAACTCCCTGGGCCTGACGGAGCAGCAGCCGGAGAACAACGTCTACCGCATTCTCCTCGAGATGCTGGCCGTTGTCCTATCGAAGGACGCCCGCGGCCCTGGGATCAGCAATGGTCGCTGCGCCTCCAGCAGATCGTCGCCTACGAGACGGATCTCCTGGAATATGACGACCTCTTCCGGGGTTCGGAGACGGTCGAGGCCAAGGTCGCCGAACTGGCCGGCGAGGCGCAGGCGGAGCTCGACCGCGTGCTCGACATGGGCGGCGCGGTCGCGGCCGTCGAGGCGAGCTACATGAAGCAGCGGCTGGTCGAATCCAACGCCCGGCGGCTGGCGGCGATCGAGGCCGGCGACCAGACGGTGATCGGCGTGAACGCCTATGTCGAGACCGCGCCCTCGCCCCTGACCGAGGGGGTCGAGGACGGCGGCTTCCTTGCCGTCGACCCGGCAGCCGAGGCCGCGCAGATCGACAGCCTCAACGCCTGGCGCGCGGCACGGGACGGGGCCGCGGCGGCCGCTGCGCTGGCCGATCTGGAAGCCGCCGTGCGCGAGGGCCGCAACGTCATGGAGCCGTCGATTGCCTGCGCCCATGCCGGCGTCACGACCGGGGAATGGGGCGAGTGCCTGCGCCAGGTCTTCGGCCTCTACAGGGCGCCCACCGGTGTCGGCCGGTCGGCCCCCGTCAACGGCGGCGCGGAAGCGTTGGCCGCCGTCCGCGACCGGGTCGAGGCGGTCTCGGCGCGGCTGGGGCGGCGCATCAAGATCCTCGTCGGGAAGCCCGGCCTCGACGGCCACTCGAACGGCGCCGAGCAGATCGCCGTCAAGGCGCGGGACGCGGGAATGGAGGTCGTCTACGAAGGCATTCGCCTCACACCGGCGCAGATCGTCAACGCCGCGCTGGAGGAAAGCGTCCATGTCGTGGGTCTGTCGAT
>CAYGKX010000624.1:0-319 GCA_964350225.1 uncultured Rhodospirillaceae bacterium
GCCGCTCGCCAATGACGACCTTCTCGACCATGCCAGGCTCCAGGAGAAGCTGGCGACACCGATCTGCCTCGACGAGAGCATTACTTCGGTTGATCGGGCCCGCAAGGCCATCGACATCGGAGCGGCCCGGATCATCAACATCAAGCACGGCCGGGTCGGCGGCCTGACCAATGCCCTCGATGTCCACGGCCTTTGCCTTGAAAGGGACGTTCCGTGCTGGATAGGCGGTATGCTGGAATCCTTTGTCGGACAGGGGCCGTCCGTTGCTCTGGCGACGCTACCGGGCATCGATTATGCGGCGGACATCTTCCCGGAAGGG